>CANGOX010000029.1 GCA_947455605.1 Chitinophagaceae bacterium | reverse complement strand
TTACTCGAATCCTTACCTAAACTCAGATGTATCGTACGGTGTGGTGTTGGTGTAGATACCGTTGATCTTGCAGCGGCAAAAAAAAGAAACATTACCATTTTAAATACACCCGATGTACCTGCAACTGCTGTTGCAGAATTGGCAATCTCTATGTATTTTTCTTTAAGTAGAAATTTACGCCCGCAGGCTAATAGTATGGGTATGAGGAAATGGGAAAGACTGGAATCACATTTGGTTAGCGGAAAAACACTCGGTATCATCGGTTTTGGAAGGATCGGTAGAAAGATAGCTGAATACTGTAAGCCATTTGCTATGCAATTACTTGTTTGTGATCCGCTTCTTACAAAAGAGACATTAGATAATTCTCATGCACAATTGGTTAAAATGGAAACCTTATTGGCGAATGCTGATATTGTATCGATACATGCATCAAAATCGAACTCGCTTATTTTAAATGCCGATGATTATACAAAAATGAGGAAAGGAGCTATATTGGTCAACCTTTCAAGAGGAGGGATGATTGATGAGCAGGGACTTGTAAATGCTTTACAGTCTAAACACCTGGCTGGGGCAGGGTTAGATGTATTTGAAGAAGAGCCTTATACAGGACCCCTCTGCGATTTTGAAAATGTGATTCTTACACCCCATTGCGCTACATTACCGATCGAAACAAGGGTTGCTATGGAATACGAATGTATTGATAAGGCAGTTCGTTTTGTGAACAACTCCATCCTGCCCGAAGAGAAAGTAATATAAAGTGGACCAAAAAGAATTTAAACTACTTACAGGCACCTGCGATGATATTTTAAAAATGTTCCCTGAGAACTATCCAGTTATAGCAGTTTCCTGGTTACATGTGCTGAATGTTCATCCTAATAGTTTACAACACTATCAATATGCATTAAAGCCACGTGGTTTTTTCTCTGCATGCAGCATCTTGTTACGTAATGCCGCATATATTGGGTATAAACTTTTCAAGTCTTTTATCGGCACAGATGTTGATCAAAATGGATTGCCATTCCGCGCGGATGTTTTATTTATATCTCATCTGGTAAATACAAATTTGCCCGTTGGTACGCAAGACTTTTATTATGGACAATTGCCCTACCTTGCTGAGACACAAAATGGACGGAAGTCAGTAACGGGTATGATCGATCATACCCCCGGAGTTAAAAAAAGGGTACAAAGAGTTGCTTTGGAGAATGATATTACGGTAAAGTATATTTTCCCGAAAACGCATTCTTTTTATAAAGAGATAATACTTCTTGGACAATGTATCAGAACTTTTCGTTTACTTCTGAAAAGTAGTAGTGCAGAAACAGATCGTTCAAAAAGAATTATTTTAAGAGAGGCCGCATTTCAATCATTGGCACCTGATACTTTTTATACGCTCAGGATATATGAATCTATAAAAGCACTGATAAGCCGTTTGCAACCTGCTGATCTTGTGATTACTTGGGAGGGGCGGGCTTGGGAACGGTTAGCAATTTATGCAGCAAAGACTGCGGAATTTCCTGTTCATTGTATCGGTTACCAACATACTATTTTATTGTCCTCATCTCACAGTATCAAACGGCCATTAGGTATTCGGTATGATGCTGATCTTATTTTTACGCTGGGTAATATCACCAATAAAATTCTGCAGGAAACATTGGTGAATAGTGTTTGTAAAACTTATGGTTCTTACAGGTTAGTATTACCGGAGGTGTCGCAAATGAAATCATTTGAAAAGATCATTTGTTTGGTAACACCTGAAGGGCTTGATGGGGAATCGCTGCAATTATTTGGCTTTGCTGTTGAAATAGCTAAAAAAATGCCAGAGATCACATTTGTTTTCAGGATGCATCCTGTGTTTCCTTATGACAGATTTGCACAAAAACACAAGGAATTTCAGTTGCTTCCATCGAATTGTTTGATTTCAGAATTTCCCTCTATGAATGAGGATTTGAAACGGTGCAACTTCTTATTGTACCGTGCTTCATCAGTTGCTTTGTATGCGGTGATTAATGGGTTGAAGCCCGTTTATTGTGGCAAAGAGGATGAAATGTCTATTGATTCTCTTTACTATTTGGGTAACTGGCGGTCTGTAGTAAATAACGAATTGGAATTTAGGCAGGTAATCAAAACGCATCAACAGACATCGGATACAGAAAAGGCAGAGCAATTTGCCGCAGCACTGGTTTTATGTCGTGAGTATGTGATTGTTCCTGATGAAAACAAGTTTATAAATAGCTTTTGTTCTTAGAACTCAATTATTGACCCGGAAAAATATATCATGGAAAATTTATTCGCAAACAGTTATTTGTTAGAAGCACAGAAGATCATTGAGCAGCTGGATGCTGGCCAGATCGAAGAGATGACCAAATTACTCGTAAACCTTCGAAATCAAAAAGGTCGTCTCTTTCTGGTAGGTGTGGGTGGTGGTGCGGGACATGCCAGCCATGCAGTTAATGATTTTCGAAAAATAGCAGGAATTGAGTCTTACTCTCCTAGTGATAATGTAAGCGAACTCACTGCACGTACCAATGACGAAGGCTGGGAAACCACATACGCAGCCTGGTTGAAAGTAAGTAATCTGTCTGCCAAAGACATGTTGTTTGTGTTTTCAGTAGGTGGTGGTGATGCGGAAAGAAATATCAGCGCCAATATTGTTAACGCATTAAAACTGGCTAAAGAAACCGGTTGCAAGATCATTGGTGTGGTAGGACGTGATGGCGGCTTTACTGCTAAAGTGGCTGACGCCTGTGTGATCGTTCCAACAGTAAATAAAGATTATATCACACCACATACTGAATCATTCCAGGCAATGGTTTGGCATTTGCTTGTTTCTGATCCAAGACTGCAGCAAATGAGCAATAAATGGGAATCACAAAAATAATCCGGCAAAGTTTGGATCATAATCTGGCCTGTTAATGCAAAATGAAAAGGAAAAAATTGGTTTGTCTGTTGTAATAGCAACATTAGGTGGAGCCTGGCTGGAACATACGATAGCTTCTTTAATGGAAAGTTCTGTGGCTCCCGATGAAATACTGATTTGTATTCCTGAGTCGCACGTTCAGCATGTGAGGTCATTGGAATCGGATGTGGTTAAGATCATTGCTACAGAAGTAAAGGGACAGGTAAAACAGAGGGCTTATGGTTTTACCCGGGTTACATTTCCATTGGTTATGCAACTGGATGATGATATCCTCTTAGAGAAGGATGCTATCTTACATATGGTGTATTTTCTTCAACAATTGGGTAGTAGGAATGTGATAGGGCCAATCTATTTTAGTTCACAGTCCAGACAATGTATTCATGCTTTAAAAACAGGTCTCTCGGCCATCCCTAAGAATCTTTTTGACTGGCTGATATGTGCAGCTCCATGGGGTATTAAAAAAATGGGAATTGTTTCGGCAATTGGGCTTAATTACGGAGTAGATGACCAATATTGTACGGATCCTTTAAAACAAACAGATTGGCTGCCCGGTGGTTGTGTTCTTTCTTTTAAGGATGACCTTATTCTTGAAGATTTTTTTCCATTTACAGGTAAAGCATATTGCGAAGATGTATATCATTCTTTTTTCAGGAAACAGGCAGGTACTAAGTCATGGGTGGCTACACGCGTAAAAGTATTTATAGAAAAGCCTGAACCGGAATTCAGTAAACTGGCTGTAGAAAAAGTAATTACTATCAGAAGATACTATCTTTCACTGATTAGCGGTCCGCAGTGGCGACTGTTTTTGTATGAGACTTTTTGCCGGCTGAGAAGCCGGTTCTATAAAGGGTAATAATGTATTTGATGGTTGCATTATAAATGGATAAAAATAAACGCACATTCTCTGTAGTTATTCCTGTCTATAACGGCGAGAAATATATTCAAAATGCACTTAAAAGCTGTCTCATGCAAACGGTTCTGCCGGATGAGATCATTGTGATTGATGATGCAAGTACGGACCAGACAGAATTCCTGATTAAGCAAATTCAATCTGATAGGATTGTATATAAAAAAAACGGGCAAAACAAAGGCCCATCTTTCTGCAGAAATATTGGTATTCAATCGGCCAGGTATTCCTGGATTCTCTTTCTTGATGCTGATGATATATTTCATCCCCAAAAAATTGAAATATTACTGCATTTCCTTCTGCAGAATGAACAAATCAAAGCTATTGGTCATTCTTTCCAATTAACAGGGCAACATTTATTTGAGCCAGATGAATTACAGATGAACTCAATTAAGCCCTTGAAATTATCGACCGGACAGGTTTTGATCAGCAGCCCTATCGTAACGCCTTCCCTGGCAATTTCTGCGGCTAACGGCTTATTGTTCGATGAATCTATGTTTTATGCAGAAGATCATGATTTTATATTGCGTAGCTCAGAAAAACATGGCGTCTGGTACCTTGACTTGCCATTATGTACATTAGGAAGAACACCATTAAGCCCCGGTGGAATGAGTGGAAATAGATGGTTAATGCGAAAAGGTGAGATCAATATGTATATCGCATATTGTAGACGAAACCATCGGGTAGCTGCTATTCCATTTTTTGTTTTGTTCTCACTTCTCAAGCATGCGCGTAGTAAAATGGTAAAAAGAAACAACTAGTACGATGTTGAAAGTTAAAGTTGCAATTATTGGGGCGGGTTATATGGCGGCAGAACATATGAAAGCGTTTGCAGATATTGCAGAGGTTACCATAGCCGGTATTTTCTCTAAAACCAGGGGTAAAGCTGAAAATCTTGCTGCTTCCTTTCCAGATACCATGGTTTGTGATTCAATAGAAGAATTATATTATAAAACCAAGGCTGACATAGTAATAATAGCAGCTTCCATAACTTCCACAAAAAGCATTTCAGCTGAGTGTTTCAAATATCCATGGGTCTGCTTTTTTGAGAAGCCACTGGGGTTAAACCTGGGAGAAGCTATTGAAATCCATGATATCGCACAACAACTTTCTGCCAAGGCCTTTGTACTCTTAAACAGAAGGCATTATGCAAGCACCGGAGAAGTAATGTCAGATCTGAATAATGTACCTGGTAAACGATTGATCTATGTACAGGATCAGGAAGATATCCAAGTACAGAGGGAAGCCGGAACACCCAAACCAATCATCGACAATTGGATGTATGCAAATGCAATACACCTAATAGACTATTTTTCATTCATTGGGCGTGGAAGCATTATGGAGGTGCAAAACATAGTGAAATGGGATCCTGCTAGTCCTGAATTTGTATTTGCTTCTATATTATATACATCTGGCGATATTGGGATGTATGAGGCTGTCTGGAATGCACCTGGTCCTTGGGCGGTATCTATTACTACAAACGCAAGAAGATGGGAAATGAAGCCTTTGGAAACGGCAGCTTACCAAGACTATCGCTCCCGAACATTAATACCCATGCCTTTAGATACGCACGATACAAGATTCAAACCCGGTTTGAGAAAACAGGCCGAGCAAGTTGTTAATATGGTTACCGGTAAAGCTCATTCCTTACCGTCTTTAAAGGATGCGTTGGATACGATGCGATTGGTGAATGCTATTTATGGGGTATAATTTTTTTATTAGCCTAGTGTAATTCGTTATGATTGTTATGAGATAATTATAAAGGTGTGTTAGACAAATGATGAACAGACTTAAAAAAGAAAAAACGATTGGGGCTTATAAACTTGCAGAATCAACAGACAACCTGTTGTATCTGCATAAAATAAAAAGGGATATTGCAAGGCAACAGTTCTCGTTTAAAAAAAACTGGATGGCTAAGTATCTGTTTGGAAGAATGGCTGATGATATTGAGCTTACTGCTAGGCAGTTATTACTTTCGAGACTTAACTTTATACCCTTTAATATTCATTTGCTGAATGGTTTTGCATATGGGCAACCAGTGAGTTATGCATTACCTGCCGTCTGGCAAAAAATACTGATAAACGATACAATTAGAGTAAGCAGAGTTAGCGCTTCTGTCTATTTTCAATGGTTTATTTTTAAGCGATTATGTATTAATAGCTGGCAGGTAATCAGACTGATCTTATCAATGATAAAAAAAAGGACTACTGATCATATAGCTTCCGGAACATATGTCCAATTCTGTGATATTTCGAAGAATTGTATCGCATGGGATGACTCATCAGATTGCTTTACAATCACTAATTGGTATATGAAATGGAGTGGACGGGTTGCCGGTATAAAAGAAATAAGACACAATGTTACTTCGGTAAACAAAATATCTATAGGTACGGTTGCAATTCTTCCTGCTGATCCTTTTTCCGGAATTTCGATGAAAGAGAAAATCAATTTCCTGTTTTGGTCAATGGGTGCATTGTTAATTGCTGCGGGTTCTTTTCTTTCTGGAAAATGGCAGAATCCGCTTTTGCTATACGAAGCTGCTATGGCCAAAATCATAGAACAAACAAAGTCAGAACTACTAGCAAAAGAATACCTCTTCTCTATCTCATCATTTGCCGTAAGGCCACTCTGGACATATATCGCAGAAAAAAAAGGTTCTATTATTACGAACTATAGTTATGCATCCAGCTTTCAGGGTATTAAAACAAAGAATGGGTATGTGAACCAGGACTACCCTTTTGAGATCACCAGTTGGCCAAGACTTCTTTACTGGACAGATGAGTATGTTACTTTTCTGAAAACGGTGGTTAATCAAAACATTGCTGTTATAAAAGTGCCGGCCATTTACCATTCAGATCAGATATTTGATTTTCCGAAGATTCAGGGAAAATGTATAGCAGTATTTGATGTTTCACCAGTAGAGGAATATGAAAATGTTATCCGGTTACCCGAGGCTTCTTTTAGGAGTTATGAAAGCGGGAAGAAGTTTTTAATGGATATCTATCAATCTCTTGAAACAAAAAATATAAAAATCCTATGGAAGCGGAAGCGTGGTTTTTCAAAAATGCATAGTAATGAATATGTAATGTTTTGTGATTCTTTTGAAAAACTACCTAATGTCATCTGTATTCCGCCTGAAGTTTCTGCTTTTCGTGTAGTAAAAGAAAGTGATTTCAGCATTTCTATGCCTTTTACATCCACTGCATTTATTGGAGTTGCAGAAAATATTCCTTCTGTATTTTATGACCCTTATGGGACAATGTATAAAGATGATAGAGGAGCCCAGAGCGTAGATTTGCTCTCAGGCGCGGATGAATTGAAACAATGGATAGCAAAGAATATTCAGTAAATAGTAATAAATACTTAAAATAAATAGAGTGTCTGACAAGGTTTTGATCATTGCAGAAGCCGGAGTAAATCACAATGGAGATCTTTCCATTGCCAGGAAATTAATTGAGGCAGCGGCAGATGCGGGAGCGGATTGTATAAAATTTCAAACATTTAAAGCAGAGAAACTGGTTTCTGCGAGTGCAGTTCTGGCAGACTACCAGGCTAAAAATACCGGCAATACAGATGATTCACAATTTGTGATGCTGAAAAAACTCGAAATGCCTGAAGAATGGTATCCGGAGTTAAAGCAATATGCAGCGCAGCATAATATTATTTTTGTATCAACCGGATTTGACGAAGATAGTATTGATTTTCTTGATAATTTGGGGATGCCTTTCTTTAAAATTCCATCTGGTGAGATCACTAACAAACCATTTTTGGAGCATATAGCATCGAAAGGCATGCCTGTTATTCTTTCAACCGGGATGTCTGAGATAGAAGAGATTCAGGCTGCTATACAGGTAATGATCGATAAAGGTCTTGCCAAAGACAAGATAACTGTTTTACATTGTAACACAGCGTATCCAACTCCCATGACTGATGTGAATTTGCAGGCTATGAAGGCCATTGCATTTGAACTGGGGGTTAATGTGGGTTATTCCGACCATACTTTAGGCATTGAAGTGCCCATCGCAGCTGTAGCTTTGGGAGCGACAGTAATTGAAAAGCATATTACACTCGACAGGAATATGCCTGGGCCCGATCATCTATCTTCCCTTGAACCTGATGAACTGAAGGAGATGGTGAAAGCGATAAGGAATATATCGCTGGCCATTTCTGGTGATGGTCAAAAAAAACCTACTGTTTCCGAGAGCCAAAATAAAATGATAGCTCGAAAAAGCATTCATCTGAAAAACCAGCTTCCTGCCGGTCACTTATTGTCATCAGCTGATCTGGAAATGAAAAGACCGGGAGATGGAATCTCTCCGATGGAGATTAACAAAATCATCGGTAAGAGAATAAAAACAGATCTTCCTTTTGAATATAAATTAACGCTAAACGATCTCGAATAATTGAAAATCGCATTACTTACCAGCTCCCGTGCTGATTACGGTATCTATCTTCCGTTATTGAAAGCGATTAACGAAGATGATTTTTTTGAGCTCTACATCATAGCATTTGGTACACACCTTTCGCAAGGTCATGGTGCAACAGTGGACAGGATTATTGCAGATGGGTTTTCCGTATCAATACGGGTAGATGCCATGCCGGAAGGAGATTCACCCCAGGCAATTACCAACGCCATGGGTAAAACAATGATTAACTTCAGTGATGTATGGGAAGCTAATAAGTTTGACCTTATTATTGCGCTTGGTGACCGGTTTGAAATGTTCGCAGCCTGCGCCAGCAGTGTGGCATTTGGAATCCCGATTGCGCATATACATGGCGGAGAAACAACACTGGGAGCGATTGATGATGTATTCAGGCATAGTATTTCATTAATGGCCACGTATCATTTTACTGCGGCAGAGGAATATAAAGAACGTGTTATTGCGTTGAAAGGCTCATCTAAAAATGTGCATAATGTAGGTGCATTGAGCATCGATAACCTGAAAGCAATGTCATTACTGGATATTGATGAGTTTAAACAGGGGTTTGGTATCGATCTTTCAATTCCAACTATACTCATCACATTCCATCCTGAAACAGTAGATTATCATAAGAATGAATTATATGCAGAAGAACTGATCGCTGCACTTCATGAAATCAAAGGGTATCAATTTATTATTACAATGCCTAATGTAGATACTACGGGTAATATGTTAAGACAAAAGCTAAACCAGTTCATTTCTGAAAACAAGCATGCAATTGGTGTGGAATCCTTTGATGCGCTGGTCTATCTGAGTTGTATGAAGCATTGTACCATGATGCTTGGAAATACCTCCAGTGGTTTTATAGAAGCCGGTTTTTTTCCTAAATATGTAATTAATTTAGGAGAGCGCCAGAAAGGACGGATCCAGACAGAAAATATGCATAATTGTGCAATAGAAAAGAATGCGATTATAAAAGCGATAAAAGAGTTTGATCCCGCCAAAGAAATCAATGGTGTCAATATCTATGGTTCTGGCAATGCTGCACAGCAGATTGTATCTATTCTAAAACGTGTAACCGTAGACTAATGAACCTGCTGATATCAATATGTGCACGTGGTGGTTCAAAAGGAATTCCCGGAAAAAATATCAGGTTGTTGCATAACAAACCACTGATTGCCTTCAGTATTGAGAGTGCAAAAGCATTTGCTGCAAAATTTCAGGCCCACATCGGATTGTCAACAGATGATATTGAAATTAAACAGGTTGCCGCAAAATATGGGTTGGAGTCGGACTATATACGCCCACCACATCTTGCCAGCGACCAGGCGGGGAAAAAAGATACGATTGCTGATCTAGTACATTTTGAAGAAAATAAGCATAAACAGCAATACGAGTATATCCTCGATCTGGATATTACATCGCCACTTCGAAGCCTGAAAGACCTCGAATCGGCTTTTCTTTTACTGCAAAAAGATCCATTAGCGATCAATATCTTTTCGGTAAATCCTGCTAACCGCAACCCCTACTTTAATATGGTTGAAAAAAAGGAGAGCGGATATTTTGGGTTGATCAAAAAAGGGGAATTTCTTACCCGTCAAGCTGCACCACAGGTATACGATATGAATGCGTCTTTTTATTTTTACCGTAGGTCCTATTTCGATGATCCGGCTATGACTACTATCAATGATCATTCTCTGGTGTATATTATGGATCATATCTGTTTTGACCTTGATCACCCCATTGATTTTGAATTTATGGAGTACCTTATCGCTAATCATAAAACAGGTTTTGCATTTTGACTATTCTGATCATAGGCCTGGGCTCAGCTGCCGGTAAACATATTACTGCTATACGGGAAATAGAACCTGCGGCAAACATATATGCGTTGCGGTCATCAAGAACGGGAGAAGATGTTTCAGGAGTAAAGAATATTTATTCGCTGAACGAATTAACCGAAGCGCTTGATTTTGTTATTATCTCTAATCCTACGTCAATACATAAGCAAGCTATTATGCAATGTGTTGATCTGAATTGCCCGCTGTTTATAGAAAAACCTGTATTAGACGATGTTTCCGGTGTCGAAATGATTCTGGAACAGATAAATAAAAAGCAGCTGATCAGCTATATTGCTTGTAACATGCGCTTTCATCCTGCCATACAGTATTGTAAGAGCCATCTGTTATTACCAGATATCAGGATCAATGAAGTAAATATTTATTGTGGCTCTTATTTACCCGACTGGCGGCCTGGCAAAGATTTCAGAACTGTTTACAGCGCCAAGTCCGATATGGGTGGGGGTGTTCATCTGGATCTGATACATGAACTTGACTATTGTGCATGGTTGTTTGGAATACCTGCAGAAGTAAAAGCAGTTAAAAGAAATGTTTCTTCTTTAGGAATTGACGCAGTTGACAGTGCTTATTTTCAATTACTATATCCCGCATTTACCGCTAATATCGGGTTGAATTATTATCGTCGTGATGCTAAAAGGCAGATTGAAATAGTAGGCCAGGAAGATACATGGCATATCGATCTTTTGGCAAATACCGTTACAAGTCTTATTTCGAAGAAGTGTTTGTATGAAGCCCCATTTTCCATCAACCAAACATATGTTCAGCAAATGCGGTATTTTATGAATCATATCAAAGAACATAAACAACCGATGAATAGTATCTCAGAAGGAGTGAATGTTTTAAAACTTGCATTACATGGGTAAACTACAAAATAAAGTGATCGTAGTTACAGGTGGGAGTGGCCTGATAGGCGGGGCTATACTGTCACATGCACAGGCCGAAGGTGCTATAGCTATCAATGCAGAGATCGATGTAGTTACAGATCTTGGTCGGAAAGTAGTAAACTGCGATATCACTGATAGATCATCCGTTCAAGCGGCTATAGATCTGGTGCTTTCTACCTATCCAACAATTGATGGCTGGGTAAATTGTGCTTATCCGAGAACTGCAGATTGGGGCAGCACATTTGAAAATATTGAGGATACATCCTGGAAGCAAAACGTAGACATGCAATTGAATAGCGTCTTTACCTGCTGCCAATTGATTTCCTCGGTCATGAAAAAACAAAAAAAAGGAAGTATCGTTAATCTCGCTTCTATATATGGTGTAGTAGGACCGGATTTTGGTGTTTATGAAGGAACCGGTATGACCATGCCTGCGGCCTATGCTGCTATCAAAGGAGGTGTTGTAAATTTTACGAGATATATGGCATCTTATTTTGGCCCTGTTGGTATACGTGTAAACTGTATTTCGCCTGGTGGTATTTTTGATCAACAGGCCGAGCGTTTTGTAAAGCAATATGAACAAAAAGTACCCTTGCGCAGGATGGGTACAGCTGCTGATATTGCACCGGCAGTTAGTTTTTTACTAAGCGACGAAGCCGCATATATTACCGGTCATAACCTGATGATCGATGGTGGATGGACAAGTATTTAAACAGTATAACAAGCAATCAATGAGTACCAGTATTTTTTGGTGTAAGCATTGCCTCAATATGTCAACGAGGCCAAGGATCAGTTTTGATGATAGAGGATGGTGCAACGCCTGCCAGTGGATGGAAGAAAAGAAAACAATGGATTGGTCAGCAAGACAAAATGAATTAAAGGAACTTCTCGAAACGAACCGGTCTAAAACCGGAAACTTCGATTGTATTGTTCCGGTAAGTGGTGGTAAAGATGGGTCATATGTGGCTTATATGCTGAAACACAAGTATGGGATGAACCCGCTTACAGTAACAGTAAGACCTGCTTTATCACTTGAAATAGGCGATAAGAACCTCCTCAATTTTATTCGTTCCGGGTACGATCATATTCATATTTCGCCCAATTCAAAAGCGTTGGATCGGTTGAATAAATATGGATTTATTGAAAAAGGTTTTCCATATTATGGCTGGTTAATTGCCATTATGACTGCTGTGATCAAAACGGCTGCAAATTTCAAAATTCCATTACTGTTTTATGGAGAAGATGGAGAGGTTGAATATGGAGGATCTGTAGAAAGTAAACATAAAGCTTTATACGGGATCAATTATATGAAGAGTGTTTATCTGGAAGGTGGGCACCAGAAGGTTTTCGATAGAATTAAACAAGATCAGGATATAACAGATGCCGATCTTTCCTTTTTCCAGTTTCCAACGGATGAAGAAGTATCGGAAATTGGCTTGTCGTTTACGCATTGGTCATATTTTGAACCATGGGATTCTTACCGGAATTATGTAGTAGCCAAAGAATACTGCGGACTAATAGAAAAAGAAGAAGGTAATGCAGACACATTTACCAATTTTTCTCAGAACGATCAGGCCCTCTATGCATTACATGCTTATATGATGTATCTGAAATTCGGTTTTGGCAGGGCTACACAAGATGCAGGTATAGAAATCCGAAGGGGTTCTATGACAAGAGACCAGGCTCTTAACCTTGTAAAAATGTACGACAATGCATATCCCGAGCAACTCATCGATACCTACCTTACTTATTATGGCATGACCAAAGAAGAATTTGATGCAGTCTTGGATAAATATGCGAACAGGTCTCTTTTTGAAAAGTTAGAGGGTGTTTGGCAACCTAGGTTTACACCCGGAGAAGATTTTACCATATGAGAATCGTGATTGTAGAATATGGAATGGGAAATGTGCATTCGATAGCCAGTACATTGAAATACCTGAATGTATCTGATGTAATAATATCATCTGATCAGGAAATCTTAAAAAATTCGGATAAGATCATATTACCAGGAGTAGGCTCTTTTGCAAAAGCTATGCAACGGATAAGAGAAGCAGAACTGGATACCTTATTGTATAAACTGTCGGTTGAAGAGAAAAAACCACTGCTGGGTATTTGCCTGGGTATGCAATTATTGGGACGATCAAGTCCGGAAGATGGATATAATGAAGGGCTCGGTTTTGTAAATGGAGATGTATCCCGCTTCGATTCTTCAGGATTAAAAGTACCGCATGTTGGATTTAACCAGGTAAAACCTTCAGCTCAGGCAAAATTGTTCCATGGGTTTACGGGTACCCCTGATTTTTACTTTACACATAGTTACCGAATGTTAAGTGATGAAGATATCAATCAGAGTGTATGTGACTATGATGGCGAATTTGTGGCAGGATTTGAAGTAAATAATATTGCCGGAGTCCAGTTTCATCCCGAACTCAGTCAACAGAATGGGTTGCGACTATTGAAAAATTTCATTGAAAAATTCTGATGCTCAGGAAAAGAATAATTTTCTCACTTATTTATAATGATGGTTTCTTTACCCAAAGTCGCAATTTTCGTTTACAAAAAGTAGGTGACCTGAAATGGCTCGAAAAAAACTACGGCTTTCAGAAGATCGCTTTTTCACTTGATGAGTTGATTGTGGTAAATGCATCCAGAACAAATAAATCGGTCAGTGATTTTGCTTCTATGATTCGTTTACTTGTAAACGATGTTTTTATTCCGATATGCGCCGGTGGCGGAATCAGAAGCATGGAGGAAGCGGAACTGCTTTTTAAGAATGGTGCCGATAAAATTATCATGAACACCGCCCTATATAAGAACCCTGAATTAATAAAGGAACTTATTCGAAATTATGGTTCACAAAGTGTAGTGGCCTCTGTAGATTATAAAACTAGTAATGGAATTAACGAGGTATATATTGCTGACGGAACGGAAAAAATTGATAAAAACCTTGAACAATATCTCGAATATCTTGAATTACTGGATATAGGTGAAATATACCTGAACTCTGTTGATAAAGATGGCACAGGTTTTGGGTATGATTTTGCAACAATTCATGACATTGCAAAGAAAATAAATAAGCCATTGATCATTGCCGGAGGAGCTGGAAATGAAAAACACCTGATTGAGGGATTACAGATAAACGAAGTGAGCGCTGTGGCAACAGCTAACCTGTTTAACTTTATTGGCGATGGGTTACCAAACGCCCGTGAAAAAATCATTGCTTCCGGTCTGAATATAGCCAACTGGAACCCTGATCAAATAAGCATAGAATCATGACAGGATCTGAATTTTCAAGACCCATTCATCTCTGTAAGCAGATTGTAATACTGGATGGGCTTACCGGAACCGGTAAAACTATGTTTTCTCCACTTGTGAGCTCCTACGAAAGGGTTCAGAATGCACGATTCGAATATATGTTTGAATACCTGTGCATATCTGCTGCTAATAATAAATTAAGCAGCGATGCGTCTCATTCATTATTGAATCTTCTTGCGGATACTAAATATTATGATGGGGTGATTTCACGGGAAGTGAATTTCAGACCCGGGGATCTATCTAGCATATTCAAAAGTTCAAAGGCGCTCAAATATATTAAGCAGTTATTTCAGGCAGATGGAGCAGCTGCGGGTGAGAGGATAGAAAAAGAAAACCCGATCCTCTTTCTGGTTACACACCAGCTTTTAAGTTGTATGCAACCTGCACTGAACGCTTTTGGTGAGAGATTACGTATTATTCAAATGGTGCGGCATCCTTTATATCTTCTGGATCACTGGCATAGTTATATTGATATGCATGGCCATAGCCCACGTGATTTTACTATCTGGCTTGAGCATTCCGGAAACCTTGTTCCATGGTTTGCCGCCGGATTAGAAGAGCAGTATGTGAATGCGCAACCATTCGATAAGGTTATCTATGTTATTCATACATTACTGCAAACTGTTTTTCAAAAAGCAACAGACGAATCACTTAAGGATACCATTGCATTTGTGCCGTTCGAACAATTTGTATTATCGCCAGATGGCTATGTAAAACGCATAGAACAATTGATTGGTGCTTCTGCTACTGCTGCCACACAAAAAGTGCTTAGCTCTCAAAAAGTGCCACGTAAGTTTATTAATGCGGGTCCTCAAAAAAATATTTATAAAAGATATGGCTTAATTAAGCAGGATAAAACGGTTAACCATGCGGATGACTATCAACGTCTCCTAACGGCTGCCAGAATAAAAAGTTCGCCAGAGGCATTTTCGATACTGGAATCCTGTATCAATGAGTATGAAAAAATATTTGGTTTATGGTTTTGAATAAATTGATTTCCGATGGCTTATTATATTAACCCCAAACGACTGAGAACAAAGCGTAGTTTTTCCGGAAAAATCTTTTTTTGGATAAACAGGATGCTTTCTAAACCATTTTTGGCACTTGGGTTTAAACATGTTGAATATTACTATGTACATGGGGAAGGTTCCGGTAATCAGCTTATTATTGAGAATAATGTATCTACAGCCGATGCTGTATTCAATATATCAAGTGGAAATATTTTGATAAAAAAGGATACGATTCTGGCACATGAAGTACATATATTAACCGGGTTTCATCGTTTTCACAATGGTAAACTCGCGAAGCTGCAAATGGATAAAAATGCCCCTCGGGAAGTTCCTGTTAGTGGTTATGATATCACCATTGGCTCGGGCTGTTTTATAGGGTCAAGAGTTACTATATTAAAAGGAGTCACTATTGGTGACAATGTGATCGTTGGGGCTGGCTCAGTTGTAACAAAAAATATACCGGATAATGTGTTTGCGGCAGGAGTTCCTGCTCAGGTGATTGGTCCTAATAGTTAAATAATTTAATTAGCTTTTTAAAATGGCTTCACATAAACTGATAGAGTGTATTAAAATAGATTTTCTGGCTGATGCCAGTATTGTTGAAATAGGCTCAGCCCGGGAATCATCCGGAGAAGAAAGTTCAACTTTTTTCTATTCGGCACTGTCAAAAAAAGTGAATGCAGAATTTTACTCAGTCGATTTTTCACCTCAGTCGAGGGCTATGGCTGCTGAAGTTGTTGGGGGAAATGCGGTACTTAGCGACGGGACTGCTTTTCTGAAAGTATATAATACCTACTCACAAAGAAAGATCGCGTTATTGTACCTTGATAATTTTGATGTGGTGTATAATGATAAACATAAACAAAGTCTTCTCAAAAGAGTAGGATCTGTTTATGACGATAATAATGAAGTCATTACCAATGAAAGATCTGCGGCTGTTCATCTCGAACAGATAAAGGCAGCTCAACCTTTCTTAGCAATAAAAAATGTTGTTATTGTAGATGACACAAAACTTACCGAAGATGGATGGTGGGGGAAAGGGGCATTAGTAGTTCCGTTTTTATTGGAAAGTGGCTATAAAATAGCTGCTCAGTCTGAAGATGGCTTACTGCTATCTAATTTCTAATGGAGAATATAAAATATGATTAAATGTTCACCACTGGGTCAATCTGGATTTATTCTGGAATATAAAGACACCAGGATTTATATTGATCCTTATTTATCGGATAGTGTTGAAAAGATAGAAGGAACTCATCTAAAAAGAATGGTTCCGGTTCCTGTTCAGCCCGATACAATACATGATGCAGATTGGGTGCTGATCACGCATATTCATCTTGATCACTGCGATCTGGAAACGCTGATTCCCCTGGCTGCCTCATCGCCTGAGTGTAGATTCATTGGCCCCAATGAGGTTTGTCATTATCTCATTGAAAATGGATTTCCAAACGAAAGAGTAATAATGGCACCTGATAACTGGCTTAGCCTTGAATCGGGTCTTCGGATTCATGCCACACCGGCTGCACATCCAACCATTGAAATAGATCAGGAAGGTTTCAGCAAGTATCTTGGTTATATCATTGAGTTAGATGGGAAACGTATCTATCACTCAGGAGATACCTTTCTTAAAAAGGAGATTATCACATTTGTCCAAAGACATACACCTATCGATACAGCCTTTTTGCCCGTAAACGAACACAACTATGCACGTGAAACTATGGGCATACTCGGTAATATGGGGATAAGAGATGCATTTGAATTTGCCTCTATTCTGCAGGTAAAAAAACTGGTACCAGTTCATTGGGATATGTTTCAACCCAATGCCGTTTTTAAAGAAGAGATTGAATTGCTTTTTGAACTGCTGAAACCTCCTTTTGAAATGGTTCTCAATCCATCAGAATTGTAGAACATTTCCAGATAACAGCAGCACTATCCATACATAATTAATAAGTAAAATATCCGCAGGTGAGAATAGTAGCTTTACTTCCCATGAAGGGTCATAGTGAAAGGGTTTCAGGAAAAAATTTTCGTGAATTTAGTGGTAAACCACTTTTTAGATGGGTGCTCGATACCTTACTTTCTGTTGATGCCATTGATCTTATTGTGATTAACACAGACGCCAGGCAAATTCTATCAGAACATGGGTTAGAGGAATCCAACAGGATTATGATACGTGATCGTAAACCGGAATTATGTGGGGATATGATGAGTATGAACCGGGTTTTGGAAGATGATCTAATGAATGTAGAGGCAGATTTTTACCTGATGACACATACCACCAATCCGTTTTTGAGTGTAACAACAATTGAAGAAGCGATCAGTCGTTTCAGATTCGGGCTTGAAGCCGGTACCGCAGACTCACTCTTCTCGGTTGATCTGGTGCAAACCCGGTTTTACAGGGCCGATGGGTCTGCCGTTAATCACGACCCTGATAACCTGTTAAGAACACAGGATCTTGAACCCTGGTATGAGGAAAACTCGAATCTTTATCTTTTTACCCGTAAGAGTTTCCAGTCTACTCAGGCAAGAATTGGCAAGTCGCCTGTTTTATTTACTACCCCTCGTTTTGAATCGATTGATATTGATGACGCAACTGACTGGGATTTTGCAGTAATTGCTGCCGACTATCTGAAAAAAATAACTAAATGAAGAGAATATTGGTAACCTGTCCGCCAATGATAGGTCTGATCAAAGAATTTATTCCGCTTGCCGCAGAAAAAGGGCTGGAACTGGTTCCTGCAAAAGTTACGCAGGTATTGAGTGAAGAGGAACTAATAAAAAAATTACCTGAATATGATGGATGGATAATCGGAGATGACCCAGCAACAAAACAGGTATTCCAATCGGGAAGATCCGGAAAATTGAAAGCTGCGGTAAAATGGGGGATCGGTATAGACAATGTAGATTTAGCTGCCTGCAATGAACTGGATATCCCTATTACCAATACACCAATGATGTTTGGTGCAGAAGTTGCAGATATTGCACTGGCCTATGTAATCGGCCTTGCCCGCCATATTTTTTTTATCGATCGCGAGAATCATATTACCGAGAATGCGTGGCCTAAACCGGCAGGTATCAGTCTGGCGGGTAAAAAAATCGGAGTCATTGGTTTGGGTGATATTGGAAAACATTTAGTAAAAAGATTATTGGCATGCGATATGCTGGTAACGGCATATGATCCCGGGGTTCCTATAGATGACATTAAAGGAATCAACAGGGCTATTTGGCCTTTGCAATCGAATGAAATGGATTTTCTGGTGTTTACCTGTTCATTAAATGCGTTTAACCGTCACATGTTGAATGAAACTATTTTACGGGAGTGCAAAAAAGGAGTATATGTAGTTAATGTTTCCAGAGGCCCATTGATAAACGAAGCAGCTTTGATCAGCGCACTCAATACCGGGCAGGTAGCTGCTGCTGCACTGGACGTATTTGAAGAAGAACCCCTTTCGAATAGTTCTCCATTGCGAAAAATGCCTTTGAATATCTTAGGGGCACATAATGGTTCGAATACAAAAGATGCGGTAAGAAGGGCGAGTCTTCTTGCCATTGACCGGATGGTTGAATTTCTTTCTAAAACAAATAATTAATTTGTATGCATACAGATAAGCCTTTTGCATTGATCACCGGTGTTTCCGGTGGTATTGGTGGCGCTTTAGTACAAGGCTTTCACGAAGCCGGTTATCAGATCATCGCAACGGATCTGATTCCTCCGGTGAATGTGCCAAATATTGATTATTTCTTTCAGATCAATCTTGAAAGGCTCATTGAGAACGAAACAGAAGCCAATGAGTTTTATGAACTGATCCGTTCGGTATTGAACGGTGCAGGACTAAAAGTACTCGTTAACAATGCAGCCCTGCAGATCATCAAACCATTGAGTGAAATGACTGTTCGGGATATGATGCGGACTTTAAATACAAATGCTGCGGCACCATTTTTTTTGATACAACATTTCCTTTTTGAACTGGAAATGATGCAGGGTTCTGTGATCAATATCTCCAGTATTCACGCAAAACTTACCAAACCTAATTTTGTAGCTTATGCAACCAGCAAAGCCGCATTATCCGGGTTAACCAGAGCTATGGCAGTAGAGTTAGGGTCAAGAATACGGATCAATGCCATCGCTCCTGCTGCTGTGGCAACATCAATGCTCAAAGCCGGCTTTGAAAATAATCCGGAAGGCTTTTCAACACTTTCCAAAATGCATCCTGTTGGCAGAATAGGTGAACCTCGTGAAGTGGCTGATCTTGCTGTTTTTCTTGCATCTGAAAAAGCTAAGTTTATGAACGGCGGGGTATATGAACTGGATGGTGGTATCGGTGCACGATTACATGATCCTGTATAAGGATCCTTAAATAAGAATATGAATAAAATGCTCATAATCGGCTGTGGCGAATTGGGAAGCCGTTTTTTACAGGCCGCTGTTTCACAGGATCATATCTCACAAATAGACATTGTTGAACCTGGAGAAAAAGCCAGAGAAACAGCTACTAAAAGAATGCTTGAAGTTGGCCGAGACATGTCTACACTTACCGTAAACTGGCATACAGATATCAGCAGTTGCCCTTCCTCCGGTGGAATGGCTGTGATAGCTACACAATCAGATGTGCGGTTATCTGTTTTTGAAAAAGCACTGGCTGCAGGCTATCGTTATTTTCTGATTGAAAAAATAGTAACGCAATCTGCGGACGATTATCAGCAGATAATGGCATTAGCCCAAAAACATGATGCAAAAGTCTGGGTAAACTGCAAAACCAGAAATTACCCGGTATGGCAATATATTAAAAGCAAAATCAGTCCTTCCGAAAAACTGGTTTATCATTCCATAGGCGGAAACCATGGTTTATGCACAAACGGACTCCATACGATCGATCTTTTTGTTTTTCTTACTGAAGCAAACAAGATCAATATCACAGAAAACCGGTTAGACCCCAAACTGTATCTTACAAAGCGGGCTAAATATGATGTGTCTGGGCAACTACAGATAGAGAATGATTCCAATAAGAGTACACTGCTGCTGAACTATGAAGCAGGGCACCAACAAATGCCCACAGAGTTGCTGATGACAGAAAATTATCGTTGGATTATTGATAACTCTTCCCGTCAGGCATTTGAATCTTCGGTGATTGAGAAAATACCACTAACCCCCATTCTTTTTGAAGGGGATGTAAGTGTAAGTGTTATGTCTAAAAAATTTATCAGTGATATTTTACTGAATAAGACCTGTGAGTTGCCCACATTGGAAGATTGCTGGCTTGCGCATAAAACTGTTTTTGAAGCAACACTACCTCTATTCAATCAACTGCTGAATAAAACAGATGATTTTTGTCCGATAACCTGACCTGTATTACATGGAAATAATTGGTAACCCGATTCCCCATATTGCGGTATTAATGGCCACATATAATGGCGATAAATACCTTGGCGAACAGCTTGATTCGATACTGACCCAAAGAAACGTTCAGGTATCTATATTTATTAGAGATGATAATTCAACCGATCATACAAGAACGGTTATTGATAATTATCAACAATCAAATAAGAATATTTTTTTGCTGGATACAAAATCCGAACAACTGAATGTTACAAAAAATTTTTTCAGCATTCTTCGGGATGTTGATCTTAGTGGGATAGATTATGTAGCTTATAGCGACCAGGATGACATTTGGTTAGACCATAAACTGGAAGCTGCAGTTGATGCGATTAAAAATAATCAGGTGAGCTGTTATGCAAGCAACCTGCAGCCGGGAGATGCCAACGGCAAACCAATAGGATCTGCTTCCTTGATTTCAAAACTATTCCGGTATCTGTTGAACTATAAATCAAACAGGCAAACGCCGTGGGATCATTATTTTGAAGCCGCCTCGGCCGGGTGTTCGCTTGTGCTTGGAAAAGATGCGGCTTTTTATATGCAAAACCGACTGCATCAGATATATAACCATATACCGGAAAATGCTTCGCACGACTGGTCAACCTATGCATTAACCAGAATAGGTGGTTTCACATGGTTTGTTGATAATAATGCCTATATCATATACCGTCAGCATAGTGGTAATGCATATGGAACAAATTCGGGATGGAAAGGAGTTGTTAAGTTACTGGATCTTTTTCGCTCAGGCTGGTATCGCAGACATATTGTAATGATCGATGAATTATATAATGATACAGATAAGCACCCATCGTTTATGAAATTAATCGGTTCTTATCATGCGTCTTCTTTTGTATCAAGAGTTAGAGTAGCTTTTGCTATATCCAATTTCAGACGTAAGCCCGCTCATCGGATATTGTTATTCATACTTGTGATATTGGGTTATTTCAGGTAATTGCTCCGGATTTTTTTTAGATAAATATCTATGTACAAAAAGTATATAAAAAGAATTTTCGACTTACTGGTTTCACTGATATTATTTATACTATTATTGCCGCTTTTTCTGGTCATTACAGTCATTTTATTTATTGTAATGAAGGGACAGCCATTTTTCTTCCAGATAAGGCCGGGTAAAGATGCCAGATTATTTGAACTGATCAAGTTCAAGACAATGAATGAAGCAAGAAATGAAAAAGGAGAATTATTGCCTGACGTTGAGAGACTGACTATGATGGGTTCCTTTCTTAGAAAAACATCCCTGGATGAGATACCTCAATTATTGAATGTGATCAAAGGCGACATGAGCCTCATAGGGCCACGTCCATTGTTGCCCGAATACCTGCCTATATATAGTACATTGCAGGCACGGCGACATGATGTTATGCCGGGTATTACCGGTTGGGCGCAGGTGAATGGGCGAAATAATATCAGCTGGAATCAGAAGTTTGCCTACGATGTATGGTATGTAAATAATATCAGTTTTCTGTTGGATATGCGTATTATATTTCTCACAATCAGAAAGGTAATAACGAGTGAGGGGATCAATTCAACTCATATGGTAACCATGGAAAAATTTAAAAAAGAGTAAAACGGCCGTTATATGAATAATGGTATTATTTTAATCGGGGCAGGTGGTCATGCAAAAGTAATTGCTGAAGTGATTGAATTATCAGGGGGAACCGTTCAGCAGATGGTAGATGCTGATCGATCTATAACTGAAGTAATAGGTTATCCTGTAACGCAGGAAATTCCCGGCGGCTATCCGATAATTATTGCGATAGGTAATAATCATCTTCGCAAAAGCGTAGCTGAAGAAAGCAAGGCGGAGTTGGGAACAGCTATACACCCCTCTGCCAATATTTCCAAACGCAGCTTGATAGACAAAGGGTCGGTAGTAATGGCGGGTGTTTCGATTAATTCAGGAACAACCATCGGGAAACACTGTATTATTAATACCAATGCTTCTGTTGATCATGATTGCTTAATAGGAGATTTTGTACATATCTCACCTAATGCAGCACTTGCCGGTAACGTAATGATAGGCGAAGGCAGCCATATCGGTATCGGTAGTTCTGTGATTCAGGGTATCCATATCGGTAAATGGGTAACCATTGGAGCCGGAGCTGTTATTATTGAAGATATTCCCGATCATGCTGTGGTGGTGGGTGTTCCCGGCAAAATTATTAAATACAATAAACCATAGAATGAACAAAAAGATATGGCTCTCCTCTCCGCACATGGGACAAGCAGAAAAAGGATTTGTGGAAGAGGCATTTACTACCAATTGGATTGCACCGCTTGGTCCTAACGTGGATGGGTTTGAACAGGATCTTTGTGAATACAATAAAATCGGACATGCTGCTGCATTAAGTTCCGGCACAGCGGCCATTCACCTGGCCTTAATGATTTTAGGTGTTCAAAAAGACGACATAGTTATTTGTCAGAGTTTTACTTTTTCGGCTTCTGCAAATCCGATCCTTTATCTGGGAGCAACACCTGTTTTTATAGATTCAGAAGCGGATACCTGGAATATGGATCCTTTATATCTTGAAGAAGCCATTAAAAAATACACATCTTTAGGCAAAAAGCCTAAAGCGATCATCCCCGTTCATCTCTACGGAATGCCCGCTAAGTTGGAGGCAATCATTGCTATTGCAAAACAATACGAAATACCTGTTATAGAAGATGCTGCTGAAGCGCTCGGTTCTACCTGGCATGGTAAAGCCTGTGGTTCTTTTGGTGATTTTGGCGTTTTGAGTTTTAACGGAAATAAAATTATTACTACTTCAGGAGGGGGGGCATTGCTTTCGGAAAATAGCGATTGGATCAAACAGGCCCGTTTCCTGGCAACACAGGCAAGAGATACAGCCCCTCATTATCAACATAGCCATATCGGCTATAATTATCGAATGAGTAATGTTCTGGCAGGTATTGGTAGGGGACAAATGATGGTATTGAATGACAGGATCAGTCAACGAAGAGCGAATTATGCCTTTTATGAAAAGGCAGTAAAGGATATTCCAGGAATTTCATTTCAACCTGAATTATCCGATAGCTTCAGTAATCGATGGCTAACCTCAATTTTGGTAGACCCTAAAAAAACAAATGGAGTTACAAGGGAAGATATCCGGTTACATTTAGAAAAAGACAATATAGAATCAAGACCGCTTTGGAAACCCATGCATATGCAACCGGTTTTTACCGGAGCACCGTATTTTGGCGAAAAGGTATCACAAAATCTATTTGAGCATGGGTTATGCCTTCCATCAGGATCCAATCTTTTAATAGCTGATCTTGAGAGAGTGGTTTTGAAAATGAAAGAAATACTATAAACAAAACAGATTGGTGATTCTGCGGTTGCACAGGCGATACTTAGAATTCAAGTAACTTAGTACACATAACACGAACCTATCACTATTTTAGTAAGCGGGTTGAATTAATGAACTGATATGTTTAAACGGATCAATATTTTACCGGAATGGGCTGTTTTCTTTATCGACATTTTCATTATGATCATGTCTTTTTGGATGTCATATCTGATAAAAAATGACTTCAGCTTTAGCCAGATAGACAAATCGATTGTTTTTAAGAATGCGGTAATATTGGTGGCTATCAGCACACCGGTTTTTATTTTTCTGAAAACCTACGCCGGTATTATACGCCTTACCACCATCCAGGATACATTTAAAATTCTGGTGGCCGTAGCCATGATCAGCGCCGGTTTTATTATTGTGTACCTTATTGCATCTACCTTCTTTCATAAATCTTTTATTTCTCTTACGATTCTTGTCATTAACGGGTTCATTGGGTTTGTGCTGCTCATTCTCTACCGGATTGCCATCAAGCACTTTTTTGCTTATTTCAAGAATCTGAAAGTGGATAGTAAATATGTTCTTATTTACGGAGCAACAGACGAGGGAATTTCCACAAAGCGTACCCTTGAGCAACAGCCCCGGATGAACTATCGGATTGTTGCTTTTATTGATGATGATCTGAATAAGAAAAAGAAAGTGGTAGATGGGGTCAAAGTATATCACTCATCACAACTAAGAGATATCATCATCAGCGAAAAACCTGAAGAGCTCATCATTGCCACAGAAACTCTTTCTGCAGAGAAAAAGAACGAGATCGTAGATATTTGCCTTGATAAAGGCGTTAAGGTCTTACTCACTCCCCCAGTTAAAGAATGGGTGAATGGCCAATTATCTACCCGTCAGATTCATAATATCAAGATTGAAGAATTACTGGAACGGGCACCCATACATATCGATAATGAACAGATAGCAAACCAGCTGAAAAATAAACGCATATTAGTAACCGGTGCGGCCGGCTCAATCGGAAGTGAAATTGTCAGACAACTGGCTTCATTTGATCCGGGTAGCATCATTCTGGTAGATACAGCCGAATCCGCACTTTATGAATCTGAATTAAGACTTGGAGAAACCCATAATCCGGGTATATTCAAATATTTCATCGGGGATGTACGGGACTATAAACGGATGGAATCGATTTTTCAGGAATTCAGGCCGCATTATGTGTACCATGCCGCTGCCTATAAACATGTGCCGATGATGGAACTTCATCCTTATGAAGCGGTTTATACTAACGTAATAGGCACCAAGAATATCGCAGATCTGGCGATACAATATGGCGTACAGAAATTTGTGATGATCTCATCCGATAAGTCAGTTAACCCCACTAATGTAATGGGAGCAACCAAACGGATGGCTGAAATATATGTACAGTCTTTGTATCACAGCAAATTAGAAGAAGCCAATAATGCACCCGAAACAGAAAAATCAGGAAAGCTTAATACTTTAACCAGATTCATTACAACCCGTTTTGGAAATGTATTAGGGTCAAACGGTTCTGTCATCCCCAGGTTTACACAACAAATCAACCAGGGAGGCCCTATTACCGTAACCCACCCCGACATCAGCCGTTATTTTATGACCATACCCGAAGCCTGTCAGTTGGTATTGGAAGCGGGTAGTATGGGTAAAGGGGGGGAGATCTTTGTATTCAATATGGGGAAACTGGTTAAGATCGTTGAATTGGCCAAAAAAATGATCCGGCTCTCAGGACTAACCCCCGGCGTAGACATAGATATCAAATACATAGGATTAAGGCCCGGAGAAAAACTGCATGAAGAATTATTGAATACGGCAGAAAATACGATTCCAACTTATCATGATCAGATATTGATTGCGAGGGTGAGAGAATATGATTACAACGAGGTGAAAATGAATATAAACCAGTTAAGTGTGCTGATTCAGTCTGGCAGAAATGAGACCGAGATCGTGAAACTGGTTAAAAGTATGATTCCTGAATATCTTAGTAACAATTCGGTGTATGAGAATCTGGATCATTTTAAAGTAAACTAAGCAAAATTTTCAATCACCTAGGGTATCGAGCTCTATCAAAGTAATATAAGATTATATCGGAGCGTTAAAAAATCCTTGAATCGGTTGGTTTAAAACCTTTATTTTGCAAAACTTTTCACATTCGGATAATTGAAATAATATGAAAAAAGCCTTAATTACGGGTATTACCGGTCAGGACGGTGCTTATTTAGCTGAACTTCTTCTGAAAAAAGGGTATGAAGTGCATGGTATTAAAAGAAGAAGCTCCTTATTTAATACAGGAAGAATAGATCCGTTTTATGAAGATCCGCATATTCCAGACAGGCATCTGTTCCTCCATTATGGCGATTTAACCGATTCAACGAACCTGATAAGAATTATTCAGGAAGTTCAACCCGATGAGATCTATAATCTTGCTGCCATGAGTCATGTGCATGTAAGCTTTGAAACACCGGAATATACAGCCAATGCTGATGGTATTGGTACATTGAGAATTCTGGAAGCTGTGCGTTTATTGGGGTTGATTAATAATACCCGGGTTTATCAAGCTTCAACCTCCGAATTATACGGACTGGTTCAGGCCGTTCCACAAAGCGAAACCACTCCGTTTTATCCAAGATCTCCTTATGCTGTGGCCAAAATGTATGGTTATTGGATCACTGTGAATTATAGAGAGGCCTATAATATGTTTGCCTGCAATGGGATCCTCTTTAATCATGAATCTCCTTTGAGAGGAGAAACTTTTGTTACCCGCAAAATTACCCGTGCCGTTGCAAAAATTGCCTTGGGACAACAGGATACACTATACCTGGGTAACCTGGATGCTAAAAGAGACTGGGGCCATGCAAAAGACTATGTTGAAGCAATGTGGCTGATCCTGCAACAGGATAAACCTGAAGATTTCGTAATCGCAACAGGAGTTACCACCCAGATCAGGGATTTTGTGCGTATGGCTTTTAGGGAAGTGGGCGTTGAACTTGTATTTGAAGGCAAGGATGAAAAAGAAGTTGCCATTGTATCTGCCTGCACAGGCGATTTTAATGTTCCCGTTGGTAAGGTGGTACTTCAGGTAGATCCCAGGTATTATCGTCCAACAGAAGTGGATCTTTTGATCGGAGATCCAACAAAAGCCAATGAAAAACTCGGATGGAAACCTAAATATACTTTGGATATGATGGTGAAAGAAATGGTAGCAGCGGATCTGAATATTTTCAAAAAACAACAATTCCTGAAAGAAAGCGGTTTCGATGTAAAGAACGAATACGAATAATCAGAACCATTGTTGGTCCAAAAGTACATTTGAAGAGATCATTCACTTGTTTCTGGTATTATTGGTCTCTTTGTAGAGATTTCAAAATATCGTTTGTCGAATAAATTATGATAGGGTGGCCTTTTGGCAAAACGAAACGATTATGGAGCGAAATGAAAAAATATATATAGCCGGGCATAGAGGAATGGTGGGAAGTGCTATTCTCAGAAGGCTTGAAAAAGATAATTTTACAAACATTATTACACGCACTTCTGCTGAACTGGATTTGCGTAACCAGCAGGCTGTAAACGATTTCTTTGATACAGAAAAACCGGATTATGTTTTTTTGGCTGCTGCCAGAGTTGGGGGTATCGTAGCAAATAATTCTTTTCGTGCAGATTTTATCTATGAGAACCTGATGATTGAGAGTAATATCATTCATGCCTCATATGTAAATCAGGTTAAAAAATTACTTTTTCTGGGTTCATCCTGTATTTATCCCAAACTAGCCCCCCAACCGTTAAAAGAAGAATATCTTCTGTCTGGTTATCTTGAATATACAAACCGGCCATATGCAATTGCCAAAATTGCAGGTATTGAACTTTGCGACTCATATCGGACACAATATGGTTGTAATTTCATATCGGCAATGCCAACAAATTTGTATGGACCAAATGACAACTACGATCTTGAGAAATCGCATGTTTTACCCGCCTTATTGCGTAAATTCATTACAGCAGTCCGGAATAATGACAGCTCAGTAAAAATTTGGGGAGATGGTACGGCAAAACGGGAGTTTCTTTATGTTGATGATCTTGCTGATGCCTGTATGTTCCTGATGGATACCTATAATGAATCTGGTCTGGTTAATATTGGTACTGGTGTAGATATTTCTATTCTTGATTTGGCTGTTCTGATCGGAAAGATCGTAGGGTTTACAGGGAAAATCGACTTTGATTCATCCAAACCCAATGGCACCCCACGTAAATTATTAGATGTGACTAAACTAAGCGGATTGGGCTGGAATTCTACTATACAACTGGAAGAGGGGATCAAGAGTGTATATAAGATGATTAAAACAATGGACTGGGCTGGGTAAAAGGGTGTGTAATGCCAATTTTAGTTATCACGAATGGATAAAATGAGACATTGCCAGTACCGGCAGGTTCCTTGATAGTTTTCTTTATGATCAGATGCTCTTTAGTAAGCAGAAAACAATAGTAGAACAACCATAACCAGCGCTTGAATATCAATAAATAAACTTGTCTTGATATAAAGGGTCGGCTATATTTGCATCACTCCCCCCAAGAGCTACTTTCGACTCGATTATGGATAAGTAATTCACTTTCTGTGAGTGAGGTTGACGAAGTCATGCACTTTTGCATACTAATAAATGATTATTTGTATGCCTTTAAGCTTCAATATTACCCACCTAACTGATTTACAGTATTTCGATCAGACACATTTTGAAAACTCAAAAATTCTAAATAAGCTGCGATATAAGATAACAGTTTATATAGCTTTAATGAATTAATATTTTTATATATATGATAATTGTGAAAAGGGTTTTTATCTTATTGATCATTTTTTTGTCTGTAGCAAACCTTTCGGTGGCACAGGATATATGGAAGGGAAATGACCTGAGTAAGGTTAGAATTGACCAGCTTCCGGATGCGGAGATCCTGAAATTTCAGCAACAGTATAAAGCAGCAGGAATATCCCAAGCCCAGGCAGAACAGGCTGCTGTTTCTAAAGGTTTGCCTCAGTCTGAACTTTCAAAGTTACGGGATCGATTGAGTCGTCTTCAGATGGGAAGTAATAGCAATGACAACAAAAAAAATCAGAATGATAAATCCGGGGAAAATTCCGATTATCAGTCTTTTTCAAAGGATTATATCAGCGAGAAACAATCCCGTGTTTTTGGATCTATGCTGTTTAATACCCCTTCGCTTTCTTTCGAACCAAATTTACGGATTGCGACACCTGTAAATTATATATTGGGCCCCGATGATGAACTCTCTTTAACTATTTATGGTTTACAGGAAGCGAACTCGCGTTTATTGGTAGAACCGGATGGAACTATCAATGTACCTCAGGCCGGTGTTATAGCTGTAGCGGGTCTCACCATTGAAGATGCCAGTAAACGAATAAAAGAGAAATTGATCCAACATGGATATAATAATATCACTACAGGGTTAACAAAATTTAACCTTTCGCTTTCTAAGATCAAAAGTATCCGCGTAACAATTATTGGAGCAACCAAACCCGGCAATTATACCGTGTCGTCCATGTCTACTGTTTTTAATGCACTTTACTTATGTGGTGGACCGGATAGTATCAGTTCTTACCGTGAAATAGAATTATTGAGAAATAATAAGCCGCTGCAAAAAATTGATCTGTATGATTTTCTCATTAAAGGTGAACAGAAAGGGAATGTGGTCCTGAAAGAAGGTGATGTGATCAATATTCCCGTTTACAAAGGCCGGGTAAGCATTGACGGAGAGGTGAAAAGACCAGGTATTTACGAACTGAAAACTGGTGAGTCATTGTCAGCACTTATAAAATTTGCAGGAGAGTTTACCGAAAAAGCCTACACAGCATCAGTCAGGATCAAACAAATGACAGATAGAGAAAGAAGAGTGAAAGATGTTTTGAAAAATGAATATGACAATTACCTGCCGCAAAAAGGCGATGCCGTAATGGTAGATAGTGTTTTGAATAGATATGAAAACCGTGTGGTAATATCCGGTGCTGTTTACCGGCCAGGCGAATACGAATTAACCCCAGGATTAACCCTGAAAGGGTTGATATTAAAATCAGATGGTGTAAAGGAAGACGTTTTTCTGCAAAGAGGCTTATTAGTGAGGAGAAAGGAAGATCTGTCAAGACAGGCCATTTCATTTCAGGTGAATGAAGTACTGAAAGGGGGTGCTGCAGATATTCTGCTTAAAAAAGAAGATAGTGTTTTAGTTGGGTCAATATTTAGTTTCAGAGATACGTTGAAAGTAAATATTGAAGGAGAGGTTCATAAACCCGGTACATATGATTATCATGAAAATATTTCTCTGAAAGACCTTCTTTTTGAAGCAGGAGGTTTTAAGGATGCTGGTTCCAATTATCGGATTGAAGTATCAAGAAGGATCAACCAGGAGCAATACGATGCCCAGTCTGATATCGTGGCAGAAGTTTTTGATCTCAATACAGAAAAAGACCTCGATGTAAAAGGAGAACATTTCATTTTAAAGCCCTTTGACCTGGTTACCATCCGCAAAAAACCCGGTTATATAGAACAAAAAAGGGTTGTGGTAAATGGAGAGGTGCAATATCCCGGATATTATACGATCAAATCAAAAAAAGAAAGAATTAGCGACCTAATCTCAAGATCAGGTGGATTAACCAAAAATGCATATCCCGAAGGTGTCTCGTTATATAAAAAGAATCGGATCTCAGAATCTGAGAAGCAGGATAAACTCGAAAAACTGCAGACATTGCAGTTTCAGGTAACCAATAAAGATTCATCAAAGACCGCAGAAAAAGAAATTAATAAAGAATACACCCAAATCGGTATAGATGTGAATCAGATTATTAAATCACCCGGTGGTCCTGAAGATGTGTTACTCGAGGAGGGAGATTCGCTCGTAGTTCCTAAACTGGACCTGCTGATCAAAGTAAGTGGTGAAGTCTGGTCGCCAACCAAAGTAAACTATGTGCCGGGTAGATCCGCTAAGTATTATATTGATGAAGCCGGGGGTATGACAGGAACAGCCTTCAGGTCCCATGTGTATGTGTTACATGCTAACGGAAGAGCCGCCACTACCCATAGATATGTTTTTGGGTTGATAAAGTCATATCCCAAATTGTTGCCCGGTTCAGAGATTATTGTGCCTAAAATTACTAAGTCTACAAGAGTAAGTTCTACTGAGATCATTGGTTTGGCAAGTGCGCTGGCATCAATGGCCGGCGTAGTTATCGCAATCATAAAACTCTAATACTTTCATATTTCATAAACCGGATTTACATTGGAAGCAATGGATAAAGATGAATTTTCACTTAAGGAAATCCTTGATAAAGTAAAACCACTATATACATATCTGGTAAATCGGTGGTATGTGTTCCTTATAACAGGTTTGTTATTTGGGGGGATCGGGTATGTACGCGCCTATTTTGCGAAACCAGAATTCAAAGCCAGCCTTACTTTCATATTATCCACGGAAAGTAAATCGGGTGGTAATAGTGCTTTGGCAGGAATTGCCGGTCAATTTCTCGACATGTCAGGCGGTGGTGGGGGTACTGGAGGCGATGTATTTAAGGGAGAAACCCTGCTTGATTATATGAACTCTTTTCATGTGATCAAAAGAGTGCTCTTCAAACCCTTTGCGGGTCAAGACAGTATTTTTGTCAACTATTTTGTTCGGTTTTTGAAATTGGATGATCAATGGAAAAATAATGACCGAACAAAAAACGCATTTCCATTCCATACTTCAGAAGACCAGATAACACCCCTGCAGGATAGCTTATTGAGAGAGGTTCATTTGATACTGGTAAAGAATTATCTCGAGATAAACAGGCCATCAAAAAAACTGAATTTTTATGAAGCCAGTACTACTTCTACCAATACCCTGATTGCCTCTAATCTTCCCAGGTTTCTGGTTGATGAAACAGCCAAACTGTACATAGAAACACAAACCAAGCAATTACGTGATAATGTGAATATGTTACAGCATGAAGCCGATACACTCGGCAGGGTATTAAGTAGTTCTATTCAAAACGTAGGTGCTTCCATAGATGAGACATATAACCTTAACCCGGCTTTCCAGGCTCAACGGTCGGGTACACAACGTCAGCAGGTGAACGTATCTGTTTACACTGCTGCTTACAGCGAAGTGCTCCGGAATCTTGAACTGGCAAAAATTGCCTTACAAAAAGAGAAGCCTTTATTCCAGATCATTGATGAGCCACCTGTTCTTTTGAAAGTGGTGAAAGGGGGAAGAATCAAAGCAGGCTTGATCTGGGCTTTTGCAGCAGAAATACTGGTTTTGATGATTGTGCTGGCAATTTTTATGAAAAGGGCAGGAAAGAAAAGAAGGAACGAATAATTTGAAATTAATAATCTTTACAATAAAGCATTAATCATTTGAAGGAAGATATAAACCAGTGGGATCTTATCATCGAATCAGAAAATAGTTTATTTGATCTGAAGTTGGATGAGGTTTGGCATTACAGGGATTTATTAGGGCTTTTGGTAAAACGTGACTTTGTTGCATTCTATAAACAAACCATTCTCGGCCCCGTCTGGTTTTTTGTACAGCCACTTTTTACAATGGTAATGTACATTTTTGTGTTTGGTAAACTTGCAGGGTTATCTACAGATAATATTCCCGGCCCACTTTTTTATCTTACAGGCATTACTGCCTGGACTTATTTTGCGGAATGTCTTACCAAGACAGCCACTGTATTCAGAGATAATGCCAATATTTTCGGCAAAGTCTATTTTCCCCGTCTTATTATTCCTTTGAGTATTGTGGTTTCTAATCTTGTCAGATTTGGGGTACAACTTTTATTACTGTTGATCGCTATGGTTTATTTTGCAATCAACGGAGGAGGGTTTACCCCTTCTCTCTATATATTGCTGTTCCCCGTTTTATTAGTATTAATGGCAATACAGGGACTTGGATTAGGAATGATAATCTCTGCTATGACTACCAAATACCGGGATCTTGCACTTTTATTGACTTTTGGTATCCAATTAATGATGTATGCCACAACAGTTGTTTATCCTTTATCCTCTTTACATGGCAAGATGCATACATTGGTGGCACTTAACCCTATGACCTATGTGATAGAAGGAATGCGCAAAGGTTTACTGGGTAAAGGGAGTTTTGATGGTTGGGGGCTTTTATACATTACTGTTTGCAGCCTCATATGTCTGTTATTGGGATTATTTGTCTTTAATAAAGTAGAAAAAACATTCGTAGATACAGTATAATATGAATGACAATTATGAAAAGGTAAAAACAGAGGAGCAACAAGGAAAATAATGAGTACAGCAATTAAAGTAGAAAATGTATCCAAAGCTTATATGCTTGGTCAGATCAGCACTGGAACATTAAGCCGGGATATTGAAAGATGGTGGGCATTAGCAAGAGGTAAGGAAGACCCTTTTTTAAAGATTGGCGAAACAAATGACCGAACTCAAAAAGGAAACAGCGATGTTGTCTGGAGCTTAAAAGATGTCAATTTTGAAATTGAACAAGGTACCGCTGTAGGTATTGTAGGAAAGAATGGAGCGGGAAAAAGTACTTTATTAAAGATTTTATCGCAGGTAACAAGTCCTACAACCGGTAGAATTGGGATCAAAGGAAGAATAGCGAGTTTGCTTGAAGTGGGAACGGGGTTTCATCCTGAACTAACAGGTAGGGAAAATATCTTCCTGAATGGGGCAATGTTAGGGATGCGAAAAAAAGAGATACTTAGGAAATTTGATGAGATTGTGAGTTTTGCGGGAGTTGAAAGATATATTGACACGCCGGTAAAAAGGTACTCATCGGGAATGTATGTTAGGCTTGCTTTTGCTGTAGCAGCTCATTTGGAATCTGAAATATTGATAGTAGATGAAGTGCTTGCAGTTGGGGATGCCGAATTCCAAAAAAAATGTTTAGGTAAAATGGGAGAAGTCTCCTCAGGGCAGGGAAGAACAGTCCTCTTTGTAAGCCATAATATTAATGCCGTAAAACAGCTTTGTACAAGGGGGCTATTTTTGGAAAACGGTATGGTGAAAATGGAAGGTAAGGTGACTGATGTGATTGAGGCCTATAGTAACAAGATCGCTACACAAAATGATTTTAATCCGATAAAGATCCAAGAGATTGGTGTTGTTGTAACCAATATTTTTTTGAATAGAAAAAATGAGGGTGTTGTAAACCCTTGTGAGCCCCTTGAAATAGAAATTGAGTTGGAGTCGGACCGCGATATTGAAAAGATAGGAATCCAGATAATGATTTCTCACGATGATGTAAGTGGAAGTGTTTTTGAATCTAATTCAAAAACCATTAAAAACCTTGATCTGATAGTAAAAAAAGGAAAAAACAAAGCTACCTGCCTGATCCATAATTTCAACCTTTGCTCAGGTAATTATTGGTTGGGTTTTGGAATGGATATGCCTTTTGTTTTGATGTACTACAGGGAACCTTATGTAATGCGATTTGAAGTGCCTGAATTGATGTTGCCACCTAGATTGCTTACCACTTCATCTGTTTATGGCCACATCTTTTTTGATCATGACTGGAGTATCAGTTATGGAGATTAAATTTTCATCATAAAGTAATTTAACCTTTTCCAATTTTATAATCAAAGTTAAACTGAACATGTATACCGAAATCTCAAAATGCCGCGTTAGCGGAAGCACAAACCTGATCAATGTTCTTTCACTTGGAGAGCAATATCTGACCGGTGTTTTCCCGAAATCTACCAGTGAAAAAATAACCAAAGGTCCATTAGATCTTGTTTGGTGCCCGGATAGCGGATTACTGCAAATGAAACAATCATATGATTTGGGTGAAATGTATGGCGATAACTATGGTTATCGTTCAGGATTAAATGCTTCTATGGTAAGGCATTTAACACAAAAGATTAACTTTCTGGAGAAGATGGTAAAACCAACAGAAAAGGATTTGGTTATTGATATCGGAAGTAATGATGCTACATCCTTAAAAGCTTATAAGGTAAAGTGTCGTAAAGTTGGAATTGATCCAACAGGTAAGAAGTTTAAAGAGTTTTACACAGATGATATTTCATTGCTTCCGGATTTCTTCTCTGCAGATGTTTTCAGAGCTGCATTCCCTAATGATAAAGCGAAGATCGTTACTTCAATTGCAATGTTCTATGACCTGGAAGACCCTAACCGTTTTGTACGTGATATAGAATCGGTTCTGGCAGAAGATGGTGTTTGGCATTTTGAACAGAGTTATATGCCTAGTATGCTTCGCACAAATTCATATGATACGATCTGCCATGAGCACCTGGAGTTCTATTCATTCAGAGTAGTAAAAAATATATTAGAAAATTGTGGATTACGGGTAGTTGATGTACAGATGAATGCCGTAAACGGGGGTAGCTTTGCGATCACAGCTTGTAAAAAAGACGCAAAATATAAATCTAATCTTCCGATCATTAACTGGATGCTGAAACAGGAAGATGAAATGGGATTAGATACACCTAAGCCATATCGTGAATTTGAAGAACGCGTTTTCAGAC
>CANGOX010000028.1 GCA_947455605.1 Chitinophagaceae bacterium | reverse complement strand
ATCGCCATTAGATAATTGCAGAACCCTTGTGAGTGTATTTTGCAAAGCATCGCGATAAGCGGGATTGTTAAGTACTTTGATCATAGGTTCCAGTGAAAGTTTGGTTTCTCTGTCGCTGGCAGTTTTCAGTTTTGCGCCCAATTCATAGGCTTCCATCCATTCTTTTACCTGTTGCAGCTGCTTTGACTCCTGTTTTTCATCAGCGATCAATTCTTCCAGCACATCACGGTATACCAATAATTTTAAAAGGGATGGATCGATAAAATTTTTATTGTACTTATTATGAAATGGTTTGATCAATTCTTTCCATACTTTCAGATAAGCCATAGATGAATCTCTCGATAGCCGGTATTTGAATGTGTAATAAACAAAGGTGTTGAAGAAACTATTCAGGATATCTGCTTTAATGCGGGCCGTTTCGAGCCGAACAAATTCTTTATTCAGGTTTTGAAAAGAAGCCAACGACCTTGTTCTTTTGGCAGCTTCTTCTTCAATCAGTACAGCTGTTGAATCGATCGTAGTTCTTGTTAGTTCACCGGCATTTAAAAAAGATCCGCCTTTGGGAAAGGGTGTTTCACGCAGATATTCATTTTCACCTGCATGCTTTCCCTTAAAACTGGCAAGCTTTGGATTTTTAAAATCTACAAACAGGTGCAGGCTATCACCAGGACTGAGATAAAGGATATTTCTTCCCAACCGGAAATAGTTAGGTGCTTTCAATGCAAAACTGATCCGGAAATTACCCGCGCTATCGGGCACAAAAAATCTGGCAGGATCCGGTAAGAGTAAATCCTTCATTTCAGACATATCCTCCACTTCTATCTGGTTGTTGAAATTGCGGACCGCTCCTGTTAAGAACACTTTCCCTTTTGTTCCCTGAGCAGATAAACCTGTGCAGGCAATTGCTAACAATGACCCCAGTAAAAATTTTATCATTTGAATTTGTATAAGTGCAAGAAATTCTTCCTCGCGAACCCTTGTGTCTACGCATATTTGCGGTAAAGCGGCTTAACCGCTAAGGCGCAAGTGCGCGATGATACGCCAGGGTTATAGTAAGGATTTTACCATGGAAGCCAGTTTGTCAACATCCTGTAACTCCATACATTTAAAATGTCCTTTTGGACATTTATCGTGACCGATCTTACTACAGGGCCTGCAACGGAGGCCTTCAACTTCTGAGACAGCAGTCTTTACTGAGTCATTACCATAATAAGGTGTCATCCCAAATGCGGGAACCGTATTACCCCATACACTCAGGATCGGTTTTTTGAATGCCGCAGCTACATGCATCAACCCGGTATCATTAGACACAATGATCTTTGAACGGATGATCAGGTCTGCACTTTCATTCAGGCTGAATTTACCGCAGGCATTGTAGATCTTGATCGGATCGGTTGACGCAATTTCTTCACCCGCAATAAAATCTTCTTTACCCCCTAATAAGAGTACAGGATATTCAATACCTGCACAAAGCAGTTTCAATTTATGTACCGGAAGTTTTTTGGTATTCAATGCCCCCCCGATCACAACACCTACATACCCAAACATATGAGAGATGGGCAGGTCCTTATCTTTTACACGATCTTTCAAAGGAAAGAAATGATCAAGTCCTTTACCATCGTTGGTTACACCAAACGAGCTCACCGTATCCATATAACGGTCAACAATATGCAGATCCGGCATCCGGTTGATCTTGAGCGCTGTTAACAACCATTTCTGAATATTCAGTTTGTTAAAGGAAAATGCTTTGGCTGTTTTCAAGGCTCGCCTGATACGCAGGGTTCTGAGGTTATGGTGCAGGTCTATGATATGATCATATTGCTCAAATTGCAACTGGTGAATCATCAGATCCCAACTTGTACCCAATACCTGTACTTTATCTATATAGGGATTAGAACTGATCACGCCTCTGTATTCTTCCTTCGTTAAGAAATGGATCTCCGCATCAGGCACCTGTTGTTTCAGGCAACGGATCACAGGCGTTGTAAGCACTATGTCGCCAATAGAGGATAAGCGGATGATGAGGAATTTACCTCCCCGTCCGCTGAAGGGGGAGTTAGGTAAGTTCTCTTTTGTAGGATCAGTATTCATTTTATCAATCACAATCTAAATAATAATTGATTGCTAAACTAATTCCTCCTTCAGGGGGCTAGGGGGTTTCAACATAATTCAGATCCTTGTGATAGGTCTCTTCCGTAAAATAATACGCGATCAAAGTGATCGTCATGACCACCACACCTGTTACAATCCCGCTTTTGATCAAAGTCCAACCCAGGCTTTTCTGAAACAGATCAAGAAACATCATATTGATCAAAGGCAATGCTCCCCTCACCATATTGGGTACCGTTGTAGCTGCAGTTGCCCGAAGGTTGGTGCCAAATTGCTCTGCTCCCATGGTAATAAAAATGGCCCAGAAACCGGTACTAAAGCCCAGCATGGCACAGATGGTATACATAGAAGCATCACTGTTATTATAACTGCTGAAGAATATCACCAGAGATATGATACATAATATATAATATAATAACAACGCTTTCTTCCGGCTTTTAAAATAATGACTCACCAGTCCAACAAACATATCGCCTATTGCAATAGCTGCATAAGCAAACATGATGGAACGACCCGAATCGATCGTGGTGCTTCCAAACATGGCTTTTCCAAAACGATCGCTCTGGTTAACCAGGATCCCGATCACATACCAGGTAGGTAATCCGATCAGGATAGCACAGGCATATTTCTTTAAACGTTTGCTGTTATTGATCAGCATAAAGAAATTACCTCTTACTACATTTGCCTGTTTTACTTCTTTGAACATGCCTGATTCCGCAACACTTACCCTCAGTAATAGCAATGCAATCCCTAATCCACCGCCGATCTGGTAACATAATCTCCAGTCTTTTGTGAACTGATAAGTAAAATACGCACACACTGCTCCACTTAACCCGATACCGGCTACCATTGAAGTACCAATCCCTCTTTTATTCTTTGGTAACAATTCACTCACTAATGTAATTCCTGCACCCAGTTCACCCGCCAGACCCAGCCCACCCACAAAACGGCAGATCGCATATTGATTCACATTATGGATATACGCCGTAAAGAAATTGGCAACAGAATATAAAAGGATCGAACCAAACAAAACACTCAGTCTTCCTTTCTTGTCGCCCAACACCCCCCAAAGAATTCCACCTAACAATAAACCCGTCATTTGCCAGTTGATCACTCTTGTGCTGTCAACCAGTAAACTGGCTTCCGTTGCACCCACACCCATCATACTGGGTTTCTTAACAATGGTAAACAACAGCAAGTCGTAGATATCTACAAAATAACCAAGGGCAGCTACAATTACGGGGAGAGAAAGAATGCCATATTTTTTTTCTGTCATAGTATTTTATTTAAAAAGACCGAAAGTCCGAAAGTCGGGAAGTCTGAAAGATTGTCTAATATATTTCAATTCTTCCGGACTTTCGGACTTTCCGACCTGCCGACTATTCTTCCAGATAATTCATATCCCTACCAAAGGTCTCCTTAGTATAATATGCTGCAGTTACTGCCATCAGCATGATCACAATACCGGTTATCCAGGCCCCGGTAAGATAATCACCTGTCAGGTTTCTGAGTCCTTTATGCAATAAAATGATCAGGGGCAAAATTCCTCTTACCACATTCGGAATGGAAATGGCTGTTGATGCGCGGAGATTGGTACCAAACTGTTCTGCAGACATCGTTATATATAGCACGGAGAATCCTGCACCAAAACCTAAACAGGTACACAGTATATACATGGTTTGCATATTGCCTCTTCCATTTCCTTGTAAAAAAAACAGGACCATAAAGAACGACAGGATACTGAAGAAAGTAAACAATGCTTTTTTTCTGCTGCCCAGGTAATTACTCAGCAACCCGGCACTGAGATCACCAATAGCAATACCAAAATACTGGTACATGATGGCTTTGCCGGGATCGATCCCTTCTATTCCAAATTCCTTTCCGAATTTATCTGAGAAAGTAACCAGTATGCCAATGGCATACCAAACGGGCAATCCTATCAATACGCCTTTGAGATAACGCAGGGCTCTTTCTTTTTTATTAAACAGCATGATAAAACTTCCACGCACCACATCTGAGTGTTTTACTTTATCATACATACTGCTTTCCATCACATTGGCGCGAAGCAATAAAAGCAGAAGCCCCATACCACCACCTATATAAAAACAAAGCCGCCAGTCTTTGAACGCATTGTACACAAAGAATGCAGCGATGGCACCGAACACACCTACTACGGCAATCACGGATGCAGCGATCCCTCTTTTTTCTTTGGGCAGCATTTCACTTACCAGTGTAATACTTGCACCCAATTCTCCGGCCAGGCCAATACCAGCCAGTAAACGCATCAGAATATATTGTGGCACGGTTTGTACCATCCCATTGGCAATATTGGCGATCGAGTATAGAATAATGGAACCAAACAAAACACTTAATCTTCCTTTCTTATCGCCCATAATACCCCAGATCACACCACCAACGGTAAGCCCGATCATTTGAACACTGATAATGAGTTCACCTTTGGATAATACTTCTTCAGGAGAAAGATGCAGCGATTGAAGACTGGGTTTACGGATGATGGAGAAAAGCAGGAGGTCATACACATCCACGAAAAAACCCAATGCCCCAACAATTACAGGCAAAGAAAAAATACCGTATTGCTTTTGGGTAATACTCATGCCTGGTCTGTATGAGAATGGGATTTGGCTTTGCCGAAAATTAGTTTATAGATAATAGGTGCCGTTGTTACAAAAACGATACCCAATACGATCACTTCGAGGTGATCACGCAGGTCGAAATTGAATTCGGCCAGGATCCATTTCTGGAGAAAATGTCCACCAAATAACATACTGAAAACCCAGGATACGCAACCGATCACATTAAAAATGGCAAATTTCTTTTTATCCATCTGAACGATCCCCGCAACAATGGGCGCAAAGGTTCTGATGATGGGAATAAATCTGGCTATCACGATCGCACCTCCCCCATGCTTCTCATAAAAATCGTGTGCCTGTACTAAATATTTTCTTTTGAAGAGCAGGTTCTCTTTCCATCCATACATGGCCGGGCCCACTTTTCTGCCAAACCAATAACCCACAGAATTGCCGGCAATACCTGCCAGAGAGATCAGTATCACTAAAAATATCAGATCGATATATTCATTGCCCGATGAAAAGAATTCATTGGCAAGATTATGACTGTAAATACCTGCAACGAATAAGAGGCTGTCGCCAGGTAAAAAGAAACCGGCAAACAAACCTGTTTCTGCAAAGACCACAAATAGTATCAGCCATAAACCGCCATGCTCTATATAGAACTGTGGCTGCAATAACTGGCTCCAGTGAAAAGCAGTGGATAACATAGTATCTAGTAAAATCATATGGCTTGTTCGTTAACGGCCGGTTCCAATGAACCTTCCCATTTACTTACCACACTGGTGGCAAGTGCATTACCCAACACATTGGTAGCTGTGCGGAACATATCACAAAAGTGATCGATCGGCAGGATCAGCGCAATGCCTTCGGGGGGTATATGAAACATGGCACAGGTTGCGGTTACCACCACCAGGGAGGCACGCGGCACACCGGCTATCCCCTTGCTGGTGAGCATGAGAACCAGCAGCATGGTGATCTGTGTGCCAAAATCCAGGGGTATCCCATAAGCCTGTGCAATGGCAATACTGGCAAATGTCATATACATCATACTCCCATCCAGGTTAAAGGAATAACCCAAAGGAAGAATAAAAGCAACGATCTTATCCTTGCAACCAAATTTTTCCAACTCATCTGTGAGCTTAGGAAAAACCGCTTCACTACTGGTGGTACTGAAGGCAATGATCAAGGGAGGAAATATCCTTTTTAATAATTCAGGCAACCGTTTTCCCAAAACAATAAATCCAACTGTCAATAGCAAGGCCCATAATAAGGCAATGCCCATAATAAAATAAACAAGGTATTTCCCATAGAAGCTGAATACTTCCAGTCCTTTGGTAGCAATTACAGCAGACAAAGCACCAAATACACCGAGCGGGGCAAAATTCATTACATAACCCACCATCCGTAAGATCACATGTGCAACGGCATCCAACCCTTTCACCACTACTTTGGCTTTGTCTCCCAATGCGGCAGTAGCAACTCCAAAAAAGATGCTGAAGATCACCAATTGCAGGATCTCATTATTGGCCATTGATTCTATCACACTTTTTGGAAACACATGCTCCACAAATTTCTGAATATTGAACTCCTGTGTTTTGCCTACCAGATCTTTGGCCCCGTTGATATCTGCATTACCGAGGTCGATGCCGGCACCGGGTTTGAAGAAATTAACAAGCACCATACCCAAAAGCAAACTAGCCAGTGATGCGGATATGAACCATAACATCGCTTTACCGCCAACCCGGCCTACGGTCTTCAGATCGCCCAATTTGGCAATACCCACCACAAGGGTTGAGAATACCAGCGGGGCAATGATCATTTGCACCAACCGCAGAAACACGGTGGTCAGTAATTTAATATTGGTTGAAAAGGATTGAATAAAACCGGGAGAGGATTGGGTATGTACAATATACCCCAGTACAACGCCCGCTAACATGGCAATAACAATATATATGGTAAGCCGGTTAGATTTCCGCATAATGGCCGCTAATTAGTTTTGCAATATAAGATTTCTGGCGAAATGGCCCCCTTTACCGGTCAATGCCCACATTTATAAAAGTTTTGAACTTCTAAAAGAAGAATTGCCTATTTTGCCAAGACGTTTCATTAAAGAACCCAAACTAACTGTATTATGAGTTTATTCAGAAAAAAGTCTTTAGATGGCCTGATGTTACAAGCCGCCGACTCCGAAAAGGGGTTGAAGCGTACATTGGGTGCCGGAAGCCTGATTGCCCTGGGAATTGGTGCCATTATTGGTGCCGGTTTATTTGTGAGAACAGCCGCAGCTGCAGGTGAACATGCCGGTCCTGCTGTTACCTTATCCTTTATTGTTGCCGCTATCGGTTGTGCTTTTGCCGGTCTTTGTTATGCAGAATTTGCATCCATGATTCCAATTGCGGGTAGTGCTTACACCTATGCTTATGCAACCATGGGTGAGCTGATCGCCTGGATCATCGGTTGGGCACTGATCTTAGAATATGCCCTGGGTGCCGCCACTGTTTCTATTGCCTGGAGTGAGTTTTTAAATAAACTCCTGATGCAATATAATCTGGGTACGATACCGTATGAATGGAGCCACTCCCCTTTTGAAAAAGCCCTGGATGCCGCCAATGTGATGCATTCCGGTATCATGAACATTCCTGCTTTATTCATCCTGTTATTGTTATCCTTATTATTGATCAAGGGTACACAGGAATCTGCTTTTGTAAATTCAATCATCGTATTTATTAAAGTTGCGATTGTTGTGGTATTTATCGTAGTAGGTTGGAAATACATCAACGGTGCCAACCACACTCCTTACCTGATTCCTGACAATGCACCGGATGCCCTCAAACCCGATGGTACCTTATATAGTTATAAAGATACTTTCCGGCATGGATGGGGTGGTGTACTCACAGGTGCGGCCATCGTATTCTTTGCCTTTATTGGTTTTGATGCCGTATCTACCGCAGCCCAGGAAGCCAAAAATCCGAAAAGGGATATGCCTATCGGTATCCTTGGTTCATTGGTGATCTGTACCATTTTATACATCCTGTTCTCTTATGTATTAACAGGCGTAGCTCCTTATACCGATTTCGTAAAATCAGGTAAAGAAGCTTCTGTTGCCTATGCCATAGAAACCTACATGGCCGGATATGGCTGGTTAGCCAAAGCGGTTACCATCGCTATCCTTGCTGGTTTCTCTTCAGTGATCCTGGTGATGTTGATGGGACAAAGCCGTGTATTCTATACCATGTCTACTGATGGTCTTTTACCAAAAGCTTTCTCAGACCTTCACCCTAAATTCAGAACGCCTTATAAATCAAACATGATCCTGTTTGTGTTTGTAGGTGCTTTTGCTGCCTTTATTCCGGGCAGTGTGGCAGGTGATCTGACCAGTATTGGTACCTTATTTGCCTTTGTATTGGTTTGTGTGGGTGTATGGGTAATGCGGAAGAATGACCCTGACCGTGTACGTCCTTTCAAAACCCCATTGGTTCCCCTGGTTCCGATTCTGGGTATTGTTGTATGTTCTGCTATGATCTACTCATTGGATAACAGGACTTTATTAACCGCATTTGTATGGATGCTGATTGGCCTGGTGGTGTATTTTGGTTATAGTAAAGCCAACAGTAAGCTGAAAAACTAGTTTTCAACCCTTTTTATGATAACAGTCAAGCCTAACCGCTTGACTGTTTTTTTATATAAGGTTGGCTGCTAACGCCGCTTATGTTAATTTTGCCAACCCTGCGAGTCAGGAACTATTTTAATAAACAGCTATTATGGGAAGGATATTTGAAGTAAGAAAAGCCACCATGTTTGCCCGTTGGGATAAAATGGCCAAACAGTTTACCCGTATCGGGAAAGAAATTGTGATTGCAGTGAAAGCCAGCGGACCGGATACTGCCACCAACCCCGCTCTGCGCCGTTGCTATCAGAATGCGAAGAGCGTGGGTATGCCCAAGGATCGTGTTGAAGCGGCCATTAAAAGGGCGATGGGTAAGGATACCAGTAACTATGAGGAAGTACTTTATGAAGGCTATGCCCCACACGGAGTGGCCCTGCTGGTAGAAACCGCCACAGATAACCATGTTCGTACGGTAGCCAATGTAAAAAGTCATTTCAACAAAGGACATGGCGCTTTGGGAAACAGCGGAAGCGTAAGTTTTCAGTTTAAGAAAATGGGCGTATTCAAACTGAAACCCGAAGGATTGAATATGGATGATCTGGAATTGGATCTGATCGATCATGGCCTGGATGAACTGGGAGAAAGTAATGACGAACAGGACAACCCCATCATCGTACTCCGTTGTGCGTTTGTGGACTTTGGAAAATTGCAGAAAGAACTGGAAGAAAAAGGGATCGTACCTATCAGTTCTGAACTGGAATGGATACCCACTACCACCGTTCCCGTTTCAGACGAACAGGCCGAAGATGTAAGTAAACTCATCGAAAGGCTTGAGCAGGATGAAGATGTGAATAAGGTGTTTCATAATATGGGATAGAGAACAAGTCTGAAGTTAGGAGTTAGGAGTCTGGAGTAAAATCAATAACGACTCCAGACTCCTAACTCCAGACTCCTAACTCCAGACTCCTAACTCCTAACTCCAGACTTCACAATATGTCAACCCTGCATACACTTACCAACCCCGTCATCCTCTTCGACGGCGTATGCAATCTCTGCACGGGTAGTGTTCAGTTTGTGATCAAACATGATCCGAAACACCGGTTGCGATTTTCTTCTCTGCAAAGTGAATTTGGACAACAGGTACTGAAAGAATTTAATTTACCAACTTCTGAATTGGGTTCCTTTATTTTATTGGAAGATGGAAAGATCTATACAAGATCCTCGGGCGCACTTCGGGTAACCAAAAAATTAAATGGTGGATGGCCAGCTTTGTATGCGTTCATCATTGTGCCACCCTTTATCCGCAATGGCGTATACAACTGGATAGCCAAGAATCGCTACAAATGGTTTGGAAAAAAAGAGGAATGCTGGATCCCTACTGCAGAATTGAATAGCCTTTTTATCGGGTAATTGTTTTAAATCACATTCACTCCTTCCATCATTCGCTCAATCACTCATTAAACTACTCCATCATCATCTCCCTGATCACTTCAATGATCTCCTCGGCATTGGGTTTGCTGAAATAGTCTCCATCGCTGCCATAGCTTGGTCGGTGGGCCTGTGCGGTAATGGTGCGCGGACTAACATCGAGCCACTGAAATGCTTTTTGTTCCTCCAGCACCTTATTCATCATGTAAGCAGCTGCACCCCCAGGTACATCTTCATCCACGAATACGATACGGCTTGTTTTCTTCAGAGATTCGAGTATGGTATGATGAATATCAAAAGGCAATAAGGTTTGTACGTCTACCACTTCACAGCTGATGTCTAGCAGCTGTAAACGGTCTACTGCATCCTGGATGATACGTAAAGTAGAGCCATATGAAACGATGGTGATATCGCTTCCTTCCCGGATCACTTCCGGCACACCTAAGGGAACCGTATATTCCAGAAGATTGGCAGGTAATTTTTCTTTTAAGCGATACCCGTTCAAACATTCGATCACGAGGGCGGGATCGTTGCTTTGCAATAAGGTATTGTACATACCTGCTGCCTGTACCATATTTCTCGGCACACAAACATACATACCACGCAAGGCATTAATGATCATGCCCATGGGCGAGCCGCTATGCCAGATCCCTTCCAGTCTGTGGCCGCGTGTACGGATAATGACCGGTGCACTCTGCTGGCCTTTTGTACGGTAATGAGTAGTAGACACATCATCGCTCAAAGGCTGTAAGCCGTATAATAAATAATCGAGGTATTGAATTTCTGCAATGGGGCGTAAACCACGTAAGGATAATCCAATCGCCTGCCCCATAATGGTGAGTTCGCGAATACCGGTATCTGAAATTCTATCAGCGCCATGTTTTTCCTGCAAACCGGAGAAGCCCTGGTTCACATCACCAATATATCCTACATCTTCACCAAAAGCATACACTTTGGGGTTATGTGTAAACAAAGTATCAAAATATTTATTCAATACTTCATATGCATTAACCGGTGTGGCATCAAAGGGGATCAGTGGTTTTACTTCCGGTACTTTTAAAGCACTCTTCGGGCCTTCGTTATACAGATCGCTGTTATACATACCCCTGCTGTCTTGCACAAATTCATGATACAGCGAGGTAATATCTTCAATAGTGGGAGAATTCGGAGCCGTTTCCATGGCCAACGAAAGGGTACGCAACACATCTCTTCTCAACGGTTCTCTATTGGCTTCCAGATCTTTGGCCAGTTTTTGTAAATGATTGTATTTCTCCATATCATTTACAACCATTTCACGTATCAGATTGATGGCCGTAGCTGCCTGTACTTTAATAGGCGCATGGTATTTTTCCCAGGCACTATTCCTTGCCGTTCTTACCAGTAGTTTGGCATTACTTTCTATTTCGGATAATTCATCGGTATTGGAAAGACCGGTTTCTATTAACCACTCACGCATTTTGCGGATACAATCCCATTCCTTTTCCCAATCCAGTCTTTCAGAACTTTTATAACGCTCATGGCTTCCACTGGTGCTATGACCCTGTGGCTGGGTAACTTCTTCTACGTGAAAGAGCGCGGGTACATGTGTATCGCGGATCTGCTGAAGCGCTTCTTCAAACACTTCGCACATACCGGCATAATCCCATGCTTTTACTTTATAGATGCGGATACCGTTCGTGGTTTCTTCTTTTTCCATTCCACCCAGTGCTTCAGAAATAGAACCTTTGGTGGTTTGAATATTTTTTGGAACAGAGATGCCATACCCATCATCCCATACAAATACGGCTAAAGGAATCTGCAATACACCGGCTGCATTGATCGCTTCCCAGAAATGTCCTTCAGAAGTACTGGCATCACCAATGGTACAGAAACAGATCTCATTTCCATTATGACTTAATTCATGGAACTGTTCGGGATTCTTTGACTGGCGGAAACATTTGGAAGCCCATGCCAAACCCACAGCCCTCGGCATTTGCGAAGCGGTGGGTGCCATGTCGGAAGAAATATTTTTACGGTTGGCAAGATCTAACCAGTTACCGTTATCATCTACAAATCTTGTGGCAAAATGCGCATCCATCTGTCGGCCCGCACTAAAGGGATCGTTCTTTACATCAGGATCGGCATAGAGTTGTGCGAAGAACTGTTCCAGACTTGCGAGACCGGAAGCGAACATAAAGGTCTGGTCGCGATAATACCCGCTGCGGAAATCGCCGGGTTGAAAAAATTTGGCCATGGCAATCTGTGCCACTTCCTTACCATCTCCAAAAATGCCGAATTTACCTTTGCCTGTAAGTACTTCCCTGCGTCCTAATAAACTTACTTCGCGGCTAACTACTACGGTCTTATAATCTTCCAATATGGTATTGCGGAAGCCTTCAAAAGAAAGCATATCATCTTTATATCCCAGGGAAGCAGTTTGTTCCATACAACAAAAATAACATTGTGTAGCCAATAGGCTACCGGAATTTAGTAACCGCCAAATATCCCGTTTTTTAACTGATTTTCGGGCGTTGAAACAATGAGTTTATTAAATTCCTGCCAAAATAGGTCCATGGCACGGATTTGGCAATACACAGATGACCGTACAGATGGATTAATCTGTAATTTTAAACCCTCAAACACAGACCGATGAAAAAAATTGTTCTCTTACTTACTTTATTTGTTGCCAGCGCTGCCTTTGCACAATCGGTGCCGGATATCACTTTCAAGACCACTACCCATAGTTTTGGCAAGATCAAGCAGAATGTACCGGCTACTTATATTTTCAGCTTTACCAATACCGGTTCAAAACCAGCCGTGATTGAGTTTGCCAATGCCGAATGTGGTTGTACCACACCAGAGTACAGTAAAGACCCGATATTGAAAGGAAAGAGCAGTACCATTAAAGTAACCTACAATGCCGCCAACCCCGGCACCTTCAAAAAGAATGTGAATGTGAAATTTGTAAGTACGCAGTTACCTATCACGCTTACCATTGATGGTGAAGTAGTTCCTGCCGGTAAAACAAAGTAGGCAACCCAATATAATTTATCAATACGCAACCCTAACCGGTTGCGTATTTTGTTTTGAGAACGTTGGGTGCCCAACTATCTTTGCCAAATGCTACAGATCAGTCAAAGAGGCCAGGCCATGCCCGCCTCGCCCATCCGGAAATTGGTTCCTTATGCAGAAACTGCCAAGAAAAAAGGGATCAAAGTATACCACCTGAATATTGGCCAGCCCGATATTGAAACCCCTAAAATGGTACTCGATGCCGTTCGCCATAGCGATTTTAAAGTGCTGGAATACAGTCATAGCGCCGGTAATGAAAGCTACCGCAGAAAACTGGTGGGTTATTATGAAAGCGTAGGTGTGCATGTAAATCACAACGAGATCATTATCACCACCGGTGGTAGTGAAGCGATCCAGTTTGGTTTTATGGCTTGTTTGGATGCGGGTGATGAAGTGATCATTCCTGAACCGTTCTATGCTAACTATAATGGTTTTGCCGTTGCAGCCGGTGTAAAAGTGGTTCCGGTTACTTCGCATATTGAAAATGGTTTTGCCCTACCACCGATGGAAGAATTTGAGAAGAAGATCACATCGAAAACTAAGGCTATCGTGATCTGCAACCCCAATAACCCCACCGGTTATTTATATAGTGATGAGGAAATGCAGCAGTTAAAGCAGATCATCCTCAAACATAATCTGTACCTGTTCTCCGACGAAGCATACCGCGAGTTTTGTTACGAAGGAAAGCAGATCAGCGCTATGCACCTGGAAGGTGTAGATGATAACGTGATCATCATGGACACGATCAGCAAACGCTATAGTGCCTGCGGCGGAAGGATCGGCGCTTTTATTACCAAGAACAAAACTGTGCTGGATGCCGTGATGAAATTTGCACAGGCCAGATTGAGTCCGCCAAGCTTTGCACAGATCGCAGGCGAAGCCGCTATTGATCTGCCGGCTGATTATTTTGATACAACCAAAGCGGAGTATAAATCAAGAAGAGATCTGATCGTAAAAAGGCTGAATGCGATGGATGGTGTATTCTGTCCGAATCCCGGTGGCGCTTTTTATGCCATGGCACAATTACCCATTGATGATGCAGATGTGTTTTGTCAGTGGTTACTGGAAGACTTTTCTTTTGAAGGACAAACCGTAATGCTAGCTCCTGCCACCGGATTTTACGGAACACTGGGTTTGGGAAAGAAAGAAGTGCGTCTGGCTTACGTATTAAATTTAAATGACATAAATAGTGCTATGAATTGCCTGGAAATGGCACTAAAAGCATATAAGAACAAAAAATAGATTGAAAATCAATTACTTGTATAACTATTTTCCAATTTGTTCGCATAATATGTTCAATATATAATATAAAAATAATATAAAACTATTAGCACCAAAACATCAATTTTTTATTAAATAATTGCTAAAAACAAAGAATTAATAAAAAAAATATCAGAAAATTGATTTTTACCCTTACCTTTACTTCAGAAACAAAGCTACAAGGAAGCAAGTTCCGGGATGCGTTTCTAAGGTTATCTAAATACTAATTATCTCTTTTCTTATATGGCAAGCAATCGAAGACGTCCCCTGTTTCTACAGGGGACTTTTTGTTAGCGGGAACTTTTCACAAACTCACCCTTTTCATTTTTGAGGGAATAACAGAGATTAGGATTGACCATCCCATATAAACGGCCTTCCTTAACCACAAAACTCATATAGACCTTACCGTTTTCGCGCCAGCCCTTGCCGCTTTGCTCTTTTCCGTTGTGGTAAACAATATGTTTCAGCGGTTTGCCGCTTTGGTACCATTCTTTAAAATCGCCTTCATATATACCATTTTTGAAATGGTATTCAAACCGGGCATGGCCATTGGGCCACCAGCCCTGGTTAATACTGTCTTTTTCTCCGTTATGATAAAAGCGACGTGCATCCTTGCTCCCATCTTCATAATAAGAAAGCATCAGACCCTCATCTTTACCCAGATAAAAACTTTGCCGCAACTTAAGCGCCCCTGAAGTATAATGGGTTTCAATAAAACCGGTAAACGGTTGTTCATGATAATACCAGACACCATTCTTTAATGCCAGTGAAGTATCGCCCCACTGAACGGTACTATCCGGAATAGCAGGTGTATCCGTTGTTATTACGGCTGCCGAAGGCTTATCCTGTTTTGAAAACTGACAACCTGTAAAGATGAATAGTATGGCTAAATATTTTTTCATTCTTCGCTTTCCAGGATCTTAATATCTGCGATCAGGTTTTGTATATCATTCAAAGCTGTTCCTTTATATACACCACGGATCCGCCGGTGCTTATCGATCAGCAACATATTTTCTGTATGCAGAAAATCATTGCTGTTCTTTTTTTGTCCCATATCCTCATCTGCAAAATACGATTGTCGTGCAATCGTGTACAATGCTTCCCGATCGCCGGTAACCAGGTGCCATTTACCACTGATGGCCCCAAATGCATTGGCATATTGTTTCAGGCGGGGTACACTGTCGTTCTCGGGTGTTACACTATGTGAGAGTAACAATACCCGGTTATCGGTTTGAAAGGAATCCTGAACAATTTTCAGATGGGTGGTTAATCGTTTGCAGATGCCCGGACAGGCTGTGAAAAAAAAATCAGCCACATAGATCTTTCCTTCAACTGTTTTTTCGGTAACCTTTTGCCCATTCTGATCTGTGAATTGAAAACCAGGTATGGTATGAATAGCTGCATATTCGGCTGATGTGGGTTCTATCCATTGCGGGGTAAAATCTGCACTGTTATAAAATGGCAGTTTCCCTGCCGCCTGTTTCTCCTTTTTTACGGGAGCGCTGCAGGCTGCAAGGAATACCATTGATACTATGATAGAAAAAAATCGGTTATGCATTTCCTTTATTGTTTTTTATCAGGCGTTGGTGGCTTTTGTTCACCGGGTTTTCCGGGTGGCATGGGCGGGCGCATGGTCTTTTCAATTTCTGCATATTTTTTGAATTGATCGGCACTCAATACAGATTTAATTTTTTCATCCCGAACCTTGCTAAGCTTATCGGCCACTTCTTTACTCACCGGTGGCGGCGGAGGCGGTGGTGGTGGTTGCTTACCATCTTTGTTTTTTTGTTTTTCGATCTCTGCAAAAAAATCCTTGTAAGCTGCTGCCAGTTTATCTTTTTGTGCAGCAGTCAGTTTCAGTTCTTTTTCCATTCTTTCGGAAACATGTTTTACTCTTTCTTCCGGGCTGGGTGGTTTACCGGGGCCACCGGGTTGTTGAGGTTGTGCTGTAACACAAACACAGGCGATTGCCAAGCTGGTGAACAGGATAAGCATTCTTTTTTTCATGATCTTTTCTTTTGGAGTGATGCAATAATGTAATATATAATTAGAAGTATTTTCTTAAAGAACCCTTTGATATTCGTTGTTAAATATTTGAAAAGAACATCAGAAAATCAAAAAGGCAATCATTGCTGATTGCCCCTTGTTCTATGAAAAACCAAACTATTGTGTAACCGTTCCTTTTGTTCCATAAAATCCGCTGCCATTGATGTAGGGTGCATCGGCAGTGGTATGATAGTGATAGATACCATTGGGATAATCTGCAGTAACACCGGTATGTCCATGATAAACATCCAGGTCGGCACTAACGATGGTCTTACCATTTTCCAATGGACCATACACCGGAAATCCATCCAATAAAAATCCGATCAATGCACTTCTGGTATTGTTCGTAGTGATATACAAGGGTTCTACATGATAATGATAAGAAGAACTCTGATCCGGATGCCCATTGAACTGATCAAAAGAATTGATCTCATTGGTTAACGGTGTATTGGGCCCTGCATATTGATTATACATGGGTACTCCGTTGATAGAAACCCCGATAGGGCCGAGTGGTGTAGCTTCATGTGCTGCATTCACTGCCGGAGAAGCCGGTATCTTAAATGTATAACTCTTGGTACCGATACTGTTTGGATTTTTTGAGAACGCCGTGTTTGTTCCGTTGTATGCCTGGTAACGGTTATCACTGGTTGAAAAATAACAACTCTTATGATCAGGTATACCATCCGATTTGATCGTAATATAGGTTCCATCGGAAGAGATGGTAACGGTTGTATTGAATTTTTTAAACACATCCGGAACGGTTGCCGTACCGGTTGCAGTACCGGTTGCAGTACCGATTGATGTGGTTCCGGAATCCTTACTGCAGGAAAGAGTGATAGTGGCACCAAATGCCAGTATGATCATGGGAAGCGCATATTTTTTCATAACAAACGGTTTCAGGGTTTGATGCGGTTTCAAAAAGAAACCTTCGTTTACATAAAATATTATTGTTGCGGAGGTGGTGGCCTTTGTCCATCCGGTGGCGGAGGTCGCTGTCCATCGGCAGGTGGTGGTGGTCCATCAGGATGTTCGCCACCGGGCCCTCGTGGTGGCCCTTGCTGTGGTCCACCGGGTTGCGGGGCAAGCATATGCAGCACCTGTTTTATCACTGCATCAAACTTTTTCTTCTGTTCTTCATTACAAAGACTTCGGATCTGTTGAAAATGTTTGAACGTAATGATCTCTGCCTGTACATCATAAACAACAGAAGCATTGGCTGCTTTTTCGATCACCGAATCCGGTGTATCAGTATCTTCCAGCAGATCAAACAGTGCTTCTTTTACTTCTTTATTTTTTCTTTTTACCTCTTCCATTTTAGAATGATGGTCTTGCTTAAACACCATCAGTTTTTGTTTCTGCAGAGAATCAAAACCCAATTCTTTCACCAGAAATTCCATCGCACCCGATTGATTGGCTCCTCGGCCCGGGGGTCGGCTGCGCAATAAAAAGAAAGAAGTTACCGTGGCAATATTCAGAGCAACCAATAACAGGATTATAATGGCCGCCCATTTATTTCTTGCGAAGTAGTTCATTATGGGTTGGTTTTATCATTGTAAACAGAACTGGTGGTAAGATCATATTCCTGAGCAAAACCCTGTATACTGCCAGACGCTGTATTTACGGGCTGTATATCTTTTTTTATGTAATGGTTGATCGCAACAATATTCAGTACCAGTAACAAAGAGAAGGTAGCGATGGATACTGCCGGCCGGGTTATGATCGACCAGAAACTTCCGTCAGCTGCGGACCGTTTATTGAGATGAGCCTGTACACGGGTATAGAAGAACGGGGACAGCTCGGCCCGGTTGATCCCATCAATGCTGTTCAGTATCTCATCGATGTTTTGTTGTGTAAATTTTTTAGATTCCATACGCATCATTTATGTTTGATCCGAATAATAGTTTCGTAAATATTTCCGCAGGTTCTCTTTTGCTCGATGCATCAGGGCTTCAACGGATTTTATGGTCAGGTTCATGATATCAGCCACTTCATCATACCGTAATCCTTCTGTTTTGATGAGCACAAAAGCGATACGTTGGTTCTCTGGCAGTTTTTGCATCGCCTCAAAAAGGATAGCAGCCTGCTCTTTCTGATCCAGCTGTACCCCGGGGTGATGAAAATGAACCGCTTCCTCTTCCTTCTCACCTAAACCGATCCAGGACTTGAGGTTAGCCACTCTTTTTTTCGACTTCTTTTTTCTTTCGGCATCCAGTGCTTTGGTAAGGGCTATCCGGTACAGCCAGGTGGATAATTTGGCTTCTCCCCGAAAGCTGCCTACCGACTGAAAAACCTGAATGAATACTTCCTGGGCAACATCCTCTGCCTCCTGGGTATCTTGCACAATACCGAGCACGGTATTGAATACCATGTTCTGCCAGGTGCCGACCAAATGCTTAAAAGCCGCCTGATCGCCTTTTTGAAGGGATAGAATGAGGTCCTTTTCGTTCAAAAATTGCTTTATTAGTTAGTTAGACGATACAACATACAAAAACCTTCGGCCAATATGAAAAAATCAACCCGGGCGCTTTGCCGCAGGTACGTTAAAAATTTTACAACCCTATTCCTCCTTATCCATCTGTAATCTTTTATATTTAGACCCTTAAGGCCACCATTTTGGGTTTACCCTTTAGCACGTGGTTCGTAAACATACCCCTGGAAATGTACAAACAGACAAAACAATACTTTGTTGCCCTGGCGGTTTTCTTTACCGTTAGTGATCTTGCTGCGCAAGGTTACCAGGCGCTGCATGGTTCTCCACTGGCAGGAAGTACCGCTGTATTTAATAACCCGGCAGCTTCGGTAGGTTCTGCCTATAAATGGGACCTGAGTTTATTTTCCGTACAGGCCAAAATGAGCAGTAACGCTCCTTATTATGTAAGCGGTGTAAATGGGGGCCTGACCATGACCGAAGATATAAGAAGTAAATTCTTTCATGCAAACCTCGATGTAAGCTTATTGAATTTTCTTTATAAACCGGATAATGACCATGCATTCAATTTTGGTATCCGGGCAAGATCCTATAACCATGTAAAAACTACGGCCTTTCGGTATAGTGATTCTATCAACAGCTTCCATAGTTTTTTGATCGCGAACGATAATCAACCATACCTCGAAGGATTTGCCACACATACCGGATGGCTGGAAGCAGACCTGAACTATTCGCAGGTTTTGTTTGAGAACAGCCGTTCTAAATTAACCGGAGGGGTTACCCTTCAGATCATGAAAGGGTTATCGGGTGCTTTCCTGAAACTGAATAAGGTGAGTTATATAGAATCGAAGACCGCAACTGATACCCTATTCAATTTTACAGATGGAAGTGGCTCTGCAGGCTATTCAAGCACTTGGGATCAGAACAGTTTTACAGCTGCCAGAAAAGAAGCCCTCACCTCTTTTGGACTAAGTCTTGGCATTGAGTATATGATCTATAATAATGAGTATAGTGAAAATGGGGTAAACAATAATCTCAATTACGAATGGAAGATCGGTGTAAGCCTTATGGACATTGGTTCTAACAAATATAAACCCAGTTCCAATTCTGTTCAGCTATTCAGTCCTAGTGCCAACATTACAGATATTCTGGTAGATCAGAAATTTACCGGGGCACCTGATATTTCGGCTTTTAAAGATTCGTTGACCAGTGTGTTTACCAATAGTGCCGCGATCACCAATAATTTTTCGATCACCAATCCTACAAGGTTGATCATCAATGTAGACAGGAATTTTGGCAACAACCTGTATATAAATGGCGAGTTGAGTATGAATTTCTTTTCTACATCCAGTTATACAAAATACCGCACAAGGGAATTGAATCTGTTAACCATCACCCCGAGATGGGAAACGATTGGATGGGGAGCCTATTTACCCGTACAATATAATACACAGGGTCAATTATGGGTAGGTGCCGCCGTAAAATTAGGGCCGTTGGTACTGGGTTTACATAACCTGGGTATACTGGCTAAGAACCCAACAATGAATGGAGGAGGATACCTTTTGCTGTCAATACATCCCTTTAATAAAAGGAATGTATTGAGCAAAATGGATTGTCCGAAATAAGCCATGAAACATGATAAAAACTTACCGTATCAGGCTCTCGGCCGTACAATTTGTGTACGGATAATTTGAGGAAGGTTATTCGGCAGCCTGAATATTAGACGCCTGTTTACCTTTTTTACCATCTGTTATTTCAAATGATACTTTTTGTCCTTCTTTTAAAGTTTTGAATCCGCCCATATTGATGGCAGAAAAATGAGCGAACAGATCTTCACCACCATCATCCGGTGTGATAAATCCGAAACCTTTTGAATCATTGAACCATTTTACAACTCCTGTAGACATAATTATTGTAGTTTAATGTTTAAATATAGTGGTTTTTGGCTGTTTTTCTGCATTTCTGTGTGGGTTTTCGGCAAGCCGGGGTGTATCTAAGGCTAAATACTACCCAAAACAAAGCCCATAAACCTGGGTTTATGGGCCTGAAATGGGTTAATAAGTGAATACAGGGCTTAGTTTCCCGCTGCCATTACACCTTTGAAATAGCCGATAGATTCTGCAATACCTGCCATCGGATCTGCCATATCTTTCTCGTATTCTATACTGCAAACGCCTTTATACCCGATCTTCCGCAGGGCTTTTACCAGTGCCGGAAAATCGATCACACCCCTGCCTATTTCAATGGCTTTACCATCTTTTTCGGCCTTGCTCACATCTTTGATATGCAGGTCGAACAGGCGGTCCTTATATTCTTTTACCGCTTTATCTACGGCTACACCGGCGCGGGTAGCATGACCGATATCTATGCAAAGTCCCATACGTGGATCTTTGTTCTTGATCCTGTCGTATACATCTTTCGGTCCGGGATATAAAGCATCTTCCGGCCCATGATTGTGTATGGCTAGTTTGATATCATATTCTTTTACTTTCTGTTCTGCATAATCGAGTACATCATAAGAAGGGGCACCAACAATCATGGTAACACCCACTTTTTTGGCATAGGCAAAAGCCTGATCAACCGCTTCTTTGGTCTTCATATAAATAACACCAACGGTATATACATTGATATTGGCTTCTTTGAATTTTGCCAAAGCTGCATTGATCGTTTCCTGGCTGCTGTTCAGCGGAACATGGATCTCTTTCAGGGAAAGATTATAGACGCCGATCCTTTTCATCATTTCGATCGATTTATTTAAATCGAAACGGGCAAATGTGAACCCTGCAATACCTACGGGCAAAGGATCTGTTGCAGCAGATACACTTTTTACATTTTCGGGTGATAGTTCGGTAGACTTAGCTACAAAAGGAACAGCAAAGAAAAGCGATAAGCCCAAAGCTGTTGATTGAAGAAAATTTCTGCGGGATGGCATGCGATCGTTTTTATGATTGAAGAAATACTGATTACTGCGTTTGGTTGTTGCAGGGGCATTATCATTGTACCGTATTCCATTCAAAAAAATACTGGCAAGCACCCGGCAGACACTGTGAATTTTGTTCATTTTTTGCAGCAACTGACTTCTTCGACAATGAATATTTACGAAAACGATGTAGTACATTCATCCTTTGAAGCCCTTGACCTGACTGCTTTGTACGGTATGATTTAATAACTTTAAGAGCCATATGAATTCAACAGAAACCAAGCTTATTCGCTGGGGAATTATCGGATGCGGAGATGTGACCGAAAAGAAAAGCGGCCCTGCATTTAATAAAGTACCTAACTCTTCTCTCATTGCAGTGATGCGAAGAGATACCGCCAAAGCAAAAGATTATGCAGAACGGCATGGTGTACCCAAATGGTATGATGAGGCAACTGCCCTGATCAATGATCCTGAAGTGAATGCGATCTATATAGCCACTCCACCCAAATACCATGAGGAATATGCGATCGCTTCATTAAAGGCAGGTAAGCCGGTGTATGTTGAGAAACCCATGTCTACAAGTCTGTCAGCCTGTTTACGGATGGAGGAAGCAGCCCGGTCTACAGGTATTCCTTTATGCATTGCCCATTACAGAAGGCAATTGCCGATGTTTTTAAGTATCAAAACATTATTGGCAGAAGAAGCCATTGGAAAGATCAGGACCATCCGGTTATCTATGTTGCAGCCTGATCAATCTTCTATTATTGCTACTACAGGAAATAACTGGCGTGTGGATCCTGATATGGCCGGTGCGGGCTTGTTCTTTGATCTGGCTCCACATCAGTTAGACCTTATTCATTATTTTTTCGGCCCTGCCAAAGAAAGTTTCGGCATTGCTAAAAATCAGGCAGGCCTATACAAAGCAGAAGATGTGGTTACCGGTATTATGCGTTTAGAAAATGATATTTTATTTACCGGCCAATGGTGCTTTACCGTTTCTGAAGGAATGAGGGAAGATATTGTTGAGATCAATGGATCTGCAGGAAAAATTTCATTTCCGGTATTTGGTCATGAAGTGGAGATCCTCAGAGAAGGTAAAAAAGAGGTAATATCCTTTGATCCACCCCAACATATTCAAAAACCTATGATCGAAAAAATAGTACAATATTTTCTGGGCAAAGCAGAAAACCCCTGTTCAGCCGCAGATGCCATCGAATCAATGCAGGTAATGGATAGTTTTACCAATCGAAAATAAAAACTGCGCCCTTGCGTGCCTATTTTTTACCATCAACCCATTTAACATGAAAACTTCCCAAAGAAGAAAATTTATTCAAACCCTGATCACCGCTTCTGCCGTAACAGGCTTCGGCAATTTCTCTTTGGCAAGAGGGGCAGAAAAAAAGACTCCCGCCTCTTACAGCAACCGTTTTAAAATAAGTCTCAATGCGTATTCATTCAATAATCCGCTCACCAATAAGAAAACCAATCTTGATGAAGTGCTTGATTTCTGTGCTAGGGAAGGTTTTGATGCCATAGATATCACCGGTTATTATTTTCCCGGCTACCCGGAAGTTCCTTCTGATGAATACATCTTTCATTTAAAGAATAAAGCGCATCGCCTGGGCCTGGATATCAGCGGTACCGGTATCCGCAATGAATTTGCAGATCCAGATCCTGCCAAGAGGGCTGCTGATGTAGTATTGACAAAAAAATGGATAGAAGTAGCGGCCAAACTCGGTGCACCGGTGATCCGCATCTTTACCGGTAAAGTGTTACCACCCGGTCATACCCGTGAAGAAGTGGAAGGCTGGATCGTGGAAAGTATCAGGGTCTGCACCGAATATGGTAAACAACATGGCGTGATCGTTGCCATTCAAAACCATAATGATTTTTTAAAAACAGCCGAACAAACCAAAAGCATTCTTGAAAAAGTAAACAGCGAATGGTTTGGACTTGTGCTGGATACCGGCAGCTTTGTTACAGAAGAACCTTACAGTGAGATTGAAAAAATGACCAGATACGCAGTAAACTGGCAGGTAAAAGAAAAACTTACCTACAATGGCAAGTCGGAAGATATGGACCTCAATAAACTATGCAGGATCATCAATGCTTCTGCCTACCGTGGTTATTTACCTATCGAAACCTTAAGCCCGGGAGATCCGTTTCAGATAGTTCCGCCGTTTTTGAAATTGGTAAGGAGTGCGTTGGAGAAAGCAATGAGTGAAAGATAGAATGAGTGAATGATAGAATGATAGAATGAGTGAATGATAGAATGAGTGAATGATAGAATGAGTGAATGATAGAATGATAGAATGAGTGAATGATAGAATGATAGAATGAGTGAATGATAGAATGATAGAATGAGTGAATGAGTGAGTGAGTGTATATTTGTCATGCATTCACTCACTCACTCAATCACTCATTCACTCATTATTATTTCCCGCTTAACTCATTCATCAACGCATCTGTCTTTTTGCCGATCACAGCTTTCGCATTGATTATTTTCTTTTCAATTGAGTTTGTACTGCCTGCAGCGTTAATATCCATCATTTTCCCAATAGCTTCAACATACCAATCACCCCACACTTTCAGAATATGCTGTTCTTTTTCTGTTGTGGATCCTTTCGTGATAGCTTCTTTACCGAGCGCAAATTCAGTCTGTAGTCTTTCTGTTGCATTCCGGGTTATTTCATCAATTAATGAAAGACTTGTTATTTCATCAGCTGAGCAAAGTGTGTAAGCAGCGGCGAGCGCACTGATGCCAACATTACGCATTTCTTTGGCGGATACCATTTCCAGGCGGTCGCCATCGGTATGATAGAAGACATCGGTAAAATGCCACATCAGTAATCCGGGGATCTTTGCCTGAAGAAAAGGAGTATGATCACTTCCCCCTTCAAACGGATTTGTTTTTACCAGCCAGTTGTTTTCATCGGCTTGTTGTAAGCAGCGGTTCAATAAAAAATCATTGAAATAATGCGGGAACATATCCGATTCCTGCAGAGGCTTTCCGCCCCATTCGCTGTGCTTTTCATTACCTCTCGTCCAGATTGCCGAGGGATCGGGCATTTTTTCAATCAGGAAAGTGCCACCGGTTTTGGTGATATCCTCTCCCACCATATCGAGACTCAACCCCCATTTAATGCCTTTGGCGCGAACAGAATCATCTTTGATATAACGGCCGGTAGAGATGATCTCATCTCCCCATAAAAAAGTGATGGTGCGCTGCGGAGTAAATTTTTTCTGTTGTATCAATGAAGCCGTAACGCGTGCCATTTCGGCAAGGGTTCCCACACCGGTTGCATTATCATTGGCGCCGGGTTCCTGAATATGGGCGCTGAAAACAAAGCGTTCATCGGGTTTGACCGTGCCCCTTGCATTGGCAACGATGGTCAATTCTTCTGAAGGATATATTTTAGACACCACTTTTACATTTACCTGTACCGGACCTTTGGCCAAAGCGGCTTTCAGTTTTTCTTTGGCATCATACGATAAAATGATGGCCCATTTTTGTTTTACACTATCCTGATAAGAGATACCAGAGAACTGAATAGAATGTGTGTTCTTTTCGGGCTGTGTATAGGCCGGCATGGAATAAGCCAGCACGCCTAATGCTCCTTTGCGGATCGCATTATTGAACAGGGCTCCTGCGGATGCTTCTCCAAACACGATCTTGCCTTTCAGGTCTTTGCCTTCCAGATCGGCTCGGGTTCCCTTGCCTACATAGATGATCTCTGCTGTTTCGCCTTCAGCAGGTGTACTGGCCGAATTGATCGCAATCATATTTCTATTGGTGGATGATTGTAACAATGGCATGTTCTCCCCAATAATGGTCAATGAAGATGAAACCGGCTCCCAGGTAGGACGGCGCATCATTCTTTTTTCGATACGATAGGTTAAAGGGCCATCGGACTCTCCGTTGATATCTTTTTTGAAACCCGCAAGCTGCAATATTTTTTCAATATGAAAAACTGATTGATCAAAGCCTGTGTTTCCGGCAATACGCCAGTATTTTTCTACGAATGCAACTGTTTTGTATGCGTTATCTTCTACAAATGTGTTACGCAGTAATGGATAATATCCATCAACCGTTTTTGAACTTTGCGCTGATATACCAATGGTGGCAGCTACTAAAAAAATGATCAGAAAATACTTCTTCATAATAAACCTGTTTGTGAGATGGATTGTAAGATGAGAAGAATCTGCTCAGGAAACAAAAAATTGTGAACAGGGAACCAAAAAAAGGCACTTCACATGAATTTCCCTTTACCAGAAAATGATATGGTAAAATCATCCGGCAAAACAAGCCACTATACTAATGACCCGCCATTGCATCCCCACCTTTCTTAAACACATATTCGCTATGCAGCAGATAAACACCGGATGTAACCACCACATCACCCGAAGAAAGGCCCGACTTAATCTCTATCCGGTCATCGGTTTCCTGACCGGTTTCTACCATAATGCTTTTAAATGTTTTCTTAGAGGTCTGTATCCAAACCGTTGCACCATGTCCGTCTCTGATCACAGCATCAATGGGTAAAGTGAGGGTTTTACGTGGCGGACTTTTCAGCAAAACATAAGCGGACATACCGGGGCGCAATTTATTACCCTGGTTAGGTATGGCTACACGGATCAGGTTAATTCTAGTATCGGGGTTGATCTCAGGATTCACAAATTCTATCTTGCCCTGTATCTCTTTCCCATCAAAATCGGGAAGCTGCACAGTGGCCATACTATTCCTGTTCAGATCGGCCATCTGTGAAGTATACACCTGTGCTTCTGCCCAGAGACTGGAGAGATCGGCGAGTTTTACGATGGTGCTTCCTTCCATAATATAATCACCCTCTTTACTATCGAGCGTAGTAATATATCCCGATGCATTACTAAAGTAGGTTGTGGAGGGCGATGCTTTCTTTGATCTGGCCAGTTCCTTGATCTGATTTTCTGTCATGCCCCATAAAAGCAATTTGTTTTTGGCACTTTGTATCAAATGACTGAAATCAATAACGGTTTCATCTGCAAAGATCTTTTTTCTGTCGAGTGCCAACAGGTACTCCTGTTTGGCATTATTCAGTTCCTCGCTATGTAATTCATATAAGGGTGATCCCTTTGCTACATAATCGCCCAGATTTTTAAAATACAGTTTCTCAATTCTACCCATGATCCTTGCACTCACGGAAGATGCTTTCATCTGATCAAAGTTGAGTGTTGCTGTTAGTATCAGATTATCGCCGATACTACCGTTGCGGATCGTATCGGAATGTATATTACCCAACTGGATCTGTTGCGCACTTAATTCCACTTCATCGATCAGATCGGCATTTGCTTTCTTAACAGGGGTGAGTTCCATTTTACAGATGGGGCATTTACCGGGTTTGAACTCATGCACCTGCGGATCCATGGAACAGGTATAGTACACATCGGATAATACGACCGGTTTTGTTGTTTTGCTTTTACAGGATATAACAAGCAATGACAGTAATAGAATGATACCTGAATATCGCATGATCAGTTTTTTATTTTGATAAAGCTTTCGCTATCCATTAAATATTGAGCATTGATGGCTACTGAATCTGTTTCAGTGATACCACTTAGTACCTGTATATGATCTTTATAGATCATTCCGGTATTGATCTTGTGTGCTTTAAATCCGCCCGGCAATTTCTGAAACACCATCTTATCCATTCCCAATGAAAGCACAGCATCTGAAGGCAGCCACCATGCTTGTTTGGTGTTTCCCAGTACGGTTGCTTTTACCTGGCTGCCTATCGGTATCATTAATGAACTGTTATTGAAATATACCCTTACAGTTAAGGTCTTACTGTCTTTCCGATAAAAGGGTTCGATAAAATTAACGGCAGCCGTAAAAGCTTTATCCGGCGCGGTTTCCGGCACGATCTTCACTTTATTACCTGTTTTAACCAGGCCCTGGTTCTCACCATAAATATTGAGAATGGCCCAGGCTTTGGAGGGATCATACACGGTAAAAACGGGTCTTTCTTTTTGTATATACATCCCTTCTTTCAGTGAAAGTTCTTCGGTTAGCAGGGAAACATCCTTCATGGCACCAGGCTCTTTGTTCATATTACCACCATTTACCGATTCATGAATATGTCCACTGAAATTACTGTACACAGAAACCGTTAAAGAAGGGCTTCCGGTTTTGATCAGCTGTTGCACCTGCTGCTCACTCATACCTAAAATATGCAAACGCTCTTTGGCCGATTCGATATAACTTTTATTATCTGCATCATTCTTTAAAAGGAATAACAGGTTTTGCTGGGCAGTCATCAAATCAGGACTATAGATATCAAATACTTTCTGCCCTTTCTGGATCTTCTGGTAACGGTAGTGAACATATAGTTTTTCGATCCTGCCGGAAACCCTTGAAGAGATATTGCCTACTTCTCTTGTATCATAACTGATATTGCCCAATGCTTCCATTTCTATCGGCTCTTCTTTTTTTTGCATCACTGTAACCGGTATAGAAGAAACTACAAACTCATTGGTGGGTTTTAATAAGGATTCGAGTTCTACGGTTCCTAAGCGTTGGGCATCTGCTTCTTTTTTAACCAGGAACATGCCACAGATCGGACAATCGCCCGGTTTATCGCGTAGGATCTCCGGATGCATGGGACAGGTATATACTTCTTTTACTGATTGCACTGAAACAGCAGGTTGTTTATACTTATTGAACTTACACCCCGAAGAGAGGAATAATAAGGCCGATAATATGATAGTGAGATTTTTCATTTGCTTTGCATTATCCTTTCTAGTGATACCTGGATCCGTAAAATATCATTCAGCAATTCGGTATATTGTAACTGTGTCATATACAGTGTTTCCCAGGCATCGTAAAGCATGAACAATTCTTCGGTATTCTGTTCGTACCCAACCTGGATACTTTTGTAATTATTTTTTAATGCCGGGATAATATTCAGATCATACAGTTTTAATTGCTTTTTCTTTAACTCCAGTTCATTACGCATTCCATAAGCCATTCCGCTGTATTCGTTTACCATCATCTCTTTTTGAGACTGGAGAGAACTGGCCTTCCATTTCAGACTTTCGATATTGGCTTTGTTCATTTTTGAAGACCAGTTGGTAAGGGGTAATTTGAGCATCCCCATCAAAGTATATTGCATAGGTTGCCCCCCAAAACCAAATGCATGGTCATAACGGATCCCAAATTGTGGCTTGAGACTTAGCTTTTCTGTTTCCTGTTTCAGGTAGGTAAGGTTAATATCCCGATCAATGGCTTTGAGATCGCTCCGATTCTGGTAAAAAAGTGTGCTGTCAAATACAACAGAAGAATAATCATTGATCCTGTAAAGGGTATCAATGGAAAGATCTGCCATTGAATTCCTTCCCATCAATGCATTGATACGGATGCGCCGGTTATTGATCTCACTTTCATACATCAACTGCATATTCTTTACATTACCCAGTGCAGCTTTGGCCTTATAATAGCCCCCCACTTTATCAAACCCGTTCCGATACCTGATCTCAGCATTTTTGATCATAAAATCCAGCAGCTTTTCATTTTGGGCAAGTATGGACAATTTTTTTTCAAGGATGATCCATTCATAATAAGATTGTTTGGCATCACTGATCAATTCATTCAGAGCGGCATTCTTTTTTTCTTTCTCCACAGAAGACATGGCTTCCATATAAGCCGCATCGGCATCCTGTTTCTTTTTGTTGGGTAACATCTGTTGCCCACCGATCATATATTGTCCCATTCCGTTCTCACCATTCATTCCTTTTTTCAGGTAAGTGGGATTATACGGCATCATCCAGAAGCCCGAGCTGAATTCAGGCGGCATCCAGCTTTTGGCACCCTTGGCAGCTTCATCCATCGATCGGATCTCATTGTTATACATTTTCACAATCGGATGTGAGGCCGTAATACTGTCTATAATGGCTTCCAGCTTCATGGTTTGCGCATGACTGCTGATAGCAGCCATCATAACCAGTATCAATATGATTATTTTATTCTTTAACATCGATCAATTGGATTTTTCCGTTACGTTTTAATTCTCTTTCTTTTATCATTTCAAACACTACGGGTGTAATAAGCAATACATAAATGGTTGATGAGATCATACCACCGATCAATGGAATTGTTATAGGCCGCATAATATCACTACCTACACCATTTGCCCAGAGAATGGGGATCAATCCGAATAAGCCTACCGAAACCGTCATCAGTTTAGGTCGTAAGCGTTTGACAGAGCCCATGGTTACAAATTCGCGGATGATAGCAGGGTTTAAAGTATCTTTTGAATTCCCATGCTTTGCCACCATATTCTCCATGGCTTCATTCAAATAGATAGTCATGAGCATAGCTGTTTCTATGGCTATCCCAAATAAGGCGATAAAACCAACGGCTACAGCCACGGATAAATTCACCCCATAATAATACACCATGAATACACCGCCGATCAAAGCAAAGGGAACGGTGATCATGGTAACGATGGCTTCTTTAACAGAATGATACGTGAAGTATAAAACAATAAAGATGATTATGATCACGATGGGCATGATCAGTTCCAGGGTTCTGTTGGCACGGATCTGGTTTTCCCACTGGCCACTCCATTCAAGGAAATAGCCTTTGGGTAATTTGATCATCATCTGGTTCAGTTTCTGTTGCGCTTCTGTTACTGTACTTCCCAGATCTCTTTCTCTCACATTGAATAAGACCGTACCGCGCAATAAAGCATTTTCGGAATTGATCATCGGTGGGCCATCAGTTAATTTAATATCAGCTACCGATTCGAGTGGAACGGGTCCGAAATTCATGGTGGGTACCTGAATGCGTTTTAAAGCTGAAAGGTTATTCCTGAAATCCTGCCCATACCGTGCGTTCACCGAGAAACGTTGACGGCCTTCTATGGTGGTTGTTAACTTCATTCCACCTAATGCACTTTCTACAACCGTATTCACATCATCCACACTTAATCCGTAACGGCCGATCTCTTCACGCTTTACAATAATGTCGATATATTTTCCTCCGGTTATCGGTTCTACATACAGGTCTTTGACCCCATCAATGCCTTCAAGTTGTCGTTTAATGGTTTGCGCAAAGGCATAGATACTATCGAGATTCTGGCCGTATACCTTTAGTCCTACATCGGTTCTGATACCGGTAGAAAGCATATTGATCCGGTTTATAATGGGCTGTGTCCATCCATTGGTAACTCCCGGGATCTGCAGTTTGGCATTCAGTTGATTAATGATGCTGTCTTTGCTCATTCCCTTACGCCATTCGGATCTGGGTTTTAATAAAATGATGGTTTCGATCATACTCACCGGCGAATTATCCGTTGCCGTATTGGCCCTGCCCGCCTTACCCAATACATGCGAAACTTCCGGAACACTGCTGATCAGTTTATCCTGCACCTGCAATAAACGCTTGGCTTCTGAATTGGAAACATCCGGTAAGGTAACCGGCATGAATAATAAAGAACCTTCATCCAGTGGCGGCATGAATTCTGAACCCATGCGGGTCATCATCACAATACCAACCGTTAATGCAATGAGGTTAATGAATAAAGTTGTTTTCCGCCATCTGAGACATAGCTTTAGTATGGGTGTATAAATTTTTTCAAGTGTGCTTGTGATCGGATTGGCCGTTTCGGGTTTTAATCTTCCTTTGAGAAAAAAAGAAATGAGTACCGGAGCCAGTGTAATGGCAAGGAATGCATCTACCAGCAGGATAAAAGTTTTTGTCCAGGCAAGCGGATGAAATAATTTGCCTTCCATACCTGTTAACAGAAATACGGGGAGAAAGGAAGTGACCACGATGATCGTGGAATAGAAAACACCCGGGCCCACCTGTTTGCAGGATTTCTCTATGATGGCCATTCTTTCGTCAGGTGTTAAGGGGTCTTTATGTCTTTTGAACCATTTTGCCATGATCATGCTTTATCGGGTGACTGAGTTTTTGCTGTTTGTGCTTCGCTGATATGCCGATAGGCGTTCTCAACCATTACGATCCCGTCATCCACTACAACGCCGATGGCCAGTGCAATACCGGTTAACGACATGATATTGGATGAGATGCCGAACTGTTGCAGAAAAATAAAACCAACTGCCACTGAAATAGGCAACTGTATCAAAATGATCACTGCACTTCTCCAATGGAAGAGGAAGATGAGTACGATGATGGATACGGCGATCATCTCTTCCATCAATGTTCCTTTTACAGATTCGATCGCTTCCTGAATGAGGGTACTTCTATCGTAGGAAGTTTTAAAGCTTACCCCAACCGGTAAGCCCTTTTCCACTTCTTTCATTTTTGCTTTAACGGCTTCAATTACTTTATTGGCATTTTCGTTGTAACGCATTACCACAATACCACCCACTACTTCTCCTTTCCCATCCATATCAAAAATGCCGAGGCGCAGGTCGCCACCCATTTGTACGGAACCAATATCTCTGACCCTTACAGGAATACCATTGTAATTACCTAATGAAATATTCTCAACATCCTTTTTGTTTTTGATATAACCCAAACCCCGGATGATATAAGCCATATCTGCCATTTCAAATTTCCTTCCTCCTACATCATTGTTATTGGCTTTTACCTTGTTCATTACATCCATCAGCGAGATATTATAATACTGGAGTTTTACGGGATCGATGATCAGCTGGTATTGTTTTTCAAAACCACCGAATGATGCCACTTCCGCTACACCCGGCACAGTTTGTAAAGCGAACTTGATATACCAATCCTGCAAAGCCCTTTGTTCTCCCAGATCCATTTTAGGTGCGTCGAGATGGTACCAGAATATATGCCCCACACCGGTTCCATCAGGCCCAAGTGTTGGCGTTACCCCTTGCGGCAATAATCGTTGTGCAAAATTCAATCGTTCCAGTACCCGAGTTCTTGCCCAGTATATATCTACATTATCTTCAAAAATCACATAGACAAAGCTCATTCCGAACATAGAAGAGCCGCGGATATTACGGATCTTGGGAATCCCCTGCAGATTACTTACTAAAGGATAGGTTACCTGGTCTTCCATTACCTGCGGGCTCCTCCCCATCCATTCTGTAAAAACGATCACCTGGTTCTCACTCAGGTCGGGTATGGCATCGATAGGGTTTTGTTTTACAGAATAGAAACCCCACGCAAACAGGCAGCCGGCTGCAAGCAGCACAACGAGCCTGTTTCGTAAAGCCAGTTCAATTATTTTCTGAACCATGGTGATGTTTTACAGTTTTCTAAAATTGCTAAGGAATTATCCTTTTTTAACCAAAGCCATACCGCATTTAGAACATTTACCGGCTTTGTCGCTGGTTACATCTGAATGCATTGGACATACATAAGCCGCTGCTGCTTCAGTTTTTACAACGGGTTTTAAAGCCATACCACATTTAGTGCATTTACCGGGCTTATCACTGGTTACATCGGAATGCATAGGACAAACAAATGATGCGGTAGTTTTTACAACTGCTTTTAATGCCATTCCGCATTTAGGGCATTTGCCTGCCTTATCACTTACCACATCCGAATGCATGGGGCAGGTGTATACGGTCTTTTCAGCAGTCTGTTTGGTATCAGCTGCTTTTTTTGTGTCCTGCGCAAAAACAGAAACAGAAAGGATGGTAACAACTGCCATCAACAGTGTTTTTAACTTGTTCATGTGTTTGAATTTATGTTTGTTGAATAATGACGATTACGGCATATGGAAATGCAGAAAGCCCTACAATAGATTGTACGGCCGAAACAAAACAGAAATAATTAAATACGGAAAACGCAGTTCCTGATATAAGCTGCAGGTTGCGTGTCTGGTGGAGCGTGGCTGATCGGGTAGGCTTCTGTTACGGAAGGCAGATCAATGGTAAGTGTTTCAAAAACGGTTACAGGCAAAGCAGTGGATGCGAGCTGCATTAGTTGAAAAGCAGATTCAGCAGCCTTCTGGTCATCACTGTTCTTAACGAATTTGTATTCGTCTTTGCAACAATCATTCTTGCCGGATTTCTCCATACCACAGTTGCCGCAGATCCGGGATTCTTTTTTACTCAAATCCCAATCGGCCAGTTTACCCATACAATAATGCATATGCAGACTCACACCTGCAGAAGCACTGAGGTGTAAAAAAGCCAATATGATTACAACGAGTTTTTTCATCTATCCACAAAATTATACATATTTCCGGCTAAAACAACCCTAAAATTATTGAAACAAGGCTTTGAAAGGCAAATCAGGCCTGCATTTGATGGAAAATCTGTTTAAAGCTATTTCGAGGTAAACACTTTTACCCAGTCAACATACATAGTACCGGGTTCTATTTTGGCTTTATCGAGTCCCACAAAAAAATCGCCACCTACGGCCAGGTTCAATACGATGTTTTGTGTTTTACCAAACAGATCCTTCAAATGTGTACCCGCTGTTTTCGTTTCCACTTTTATGCCATCGATATAAGAAGTGATGGCGGTTTCTGTCCACTCCACTTCATATACATGATAAGCCTTACTCAGATCAACACCGGTTGAGATAGTAGCCGATACATCATCCTTAAACAATTGGGTGGTGGTTCCAAAATAATAACTGGTAAAGTATTTATCCGGCTCATTGCCTCTTGCTTCAAAGAAATCGATCTCGCCTTGCGTGGGCCAGGGATGTCCGTAACTCCAGAATGCGGGCCACATCCCATACCCTGATGGCATTTGAATTCGGGCAAGGATCCGCACTTTGGGTGTTTCGGAATTAGCTGAAATCTTACATTTAGATTCGATTCTACCGGAACTAAATTCATAACTGCTCAATGCCGGATTTGCGGGAAGCGTTCTACCGGTTACGGTTTCTTTTTTGGCCTGGATCACTAATACACCCTTACTGAGCTGCAGGTTTCCGGATTGATAAAATTGCAATTCATTGTTACAGGCGCCACCTGTCCATATATCCCATTTACTCAGATCTGAATCAAATGAATCTTCAAAAATTTTTGTCCAGCCGGCTTTTATGAGAACCGAATCCTCCCTATTGTAATTACCCTTAGAAACAGTGGCAAACAACTCATCAACGGTTGATACCTGTTTGGCACAACCCATCAATAATACAATACCGGTTATAGCATACAATATTTTTTTCATCTGTTTCACCTGGTCATTCTCTGCGCAATGGATCAAAATCACCCCGCTTACAGGCCCTGAGATTTCGATAATTTATTCCGTTATTTGTAAACCGAAGGTATATCGAGATGCCTGTTACAAATATGATTTCGGACAGGTAATTAAAGTAAATGCAGCGCAGATCCATCCATATAGTGTTTCTCTTCATGATTCTTGTCAGTTCGCTTGAGGGGCAGGAAAAACCTGTACAATCCGTAAAGGGATTGATCATTGACCATTCTCTAAAATCGGCTTTACAAGGTGCCAGTATCCGCTTATTGGATGAGGAGGCTAAAATGACTGTTTCTGATGCCAATGGCTCCTTTCTTATCAAGAAAGTGCCGGTTGGCAGACATACCATCCTGATCAGTTTTATGGGATATAAAACCGTAACGCTAACCAATCTTTCAGTTGAATCGGGTAAAGAATTGGTGTTAACGATAGAGATGGAGGAAGAGATCATGGTAGAGAAAGAAGTGATCGTTCAAAGCAAACACAATAAATCAAGGCCCTTAAATGAATCGGCATTGGTGAGTGGCAGAATGTTCAGTGTGGAAGAAACAAGACGTTATGCTGCCGGTTTAAATGACCCTTCCCGTATTGCAACTGCTTATGCTGGTGTGGCCAGTAATGGCGACAAGAATTCACTCACCATTCGCGGCAATGCACCGAATGGTTTATTGTGGAGGATGGAGGGGGTTGATATTCCCAATCCCAATCATTTTGCCCGTGTAGGTACTTCGGGTGGTGGTATCTCTATTTTAAGTTCTCAGCTATTGGCCAATTCAGATTTTATGACAGGTGCCTTTCCTGCTGAATATGGCAATGCTTTGTCCGGTGTTTTTGATATCCATCTACGCAAAGGCAATAAAGACAAACGCGAACATACTTTTTCTGCCAGCACCATCGGGATCGATCTTTCCGAAGAAGGGTATTTTACCAAAGGGGGAAAGAGTTCCTATGTAGTGAACTATCGTTATGGATTTTTAACCTTGATGCAACAACTCGGATTTAAGATCAGTGATGCCTCCACCACATTCCAGGATCTGTCTTTCAATATTCATCTACCAACGAATCATCTGGGCGATATTTCCTTTTTTGGTTTTGGCGGATTAAGTAAGCAACAGAATATTGCCGTCAATGATTCCATTACTTACACCAAAGAACCCTCGCGCAGAAGCGGCACCATCGATGCCAGTAATACAGGTGCAGTAGGTGTAGTACACAATATTAAGCTAGACAATAAAACACTCCTTACTACCATTTATACGATCAATGGGAATTATTATCGGGAAGATGATAACCATTATGATAAGATCAATGGCCCTTTGATTGTAACACGTAATAATGAATTCAGGGAAAATAATGCCACTTTATCCATGGTGGCTACGCATAAGATCAATAAGCACCATGTGATCAAACTGGGTGCGTATACAACAGGCAAAGGTTTTGACCTGCACCAGCGCGAAGCAGTAAGTAATGTTTTGAGAGATAAAGTAAATGCCAATGACAATACCCGGCTAACACAATATTTTACACAATGGAAATGGGACCCTACTGACAGATTACGTTTGGTGATGGGTGTACACGGACAATATTTCTCCCTCAATAAAACATCTGTAATAGAGCCCCGATTGGGCCTGCGCTATAAGACAGGTGAAAATCAATATGTATCATTCGGTTATGGATTGCATGGACAGATACAGCCCCTTGGCGATTATTTTGCGAGAATAAAAGTGGGCACAGATTCGCTGCAACCCAATACGGTTCTTGATTTTAGTAAGTCGAAACATTTTGTGCTGGGCTACAGTATACAACTTGCCCCTAACTGGAACCTGAAAGCAGAAGCCTATTACCAGGCTTTATACAATATACCCGTTTCGGCAACAAAGTTGAGCAGTTACAGTGTTATTAACCTGGAAAATGATTATGCGATAGAAATACTGGCCAATAAAGGCAAGGGAAAGAATTATGGCCTCGAACTTACATTAGAGAGATACTGGAACGATCAGTTTTATTTATTAAGTACATTGAGTTTATATTCATCCAAATACCTTCCTTCAGATAATGTATGGAGAAATACAAGATTCAATTCAAACAGT
>CANGOX010000027.1 GCA_947455605.1 Chitinophagaceae bacterium | reverse complement strand
TGGCAGCAGCAGAGATCATAGAATGGACCCAACCTTATCTTACAACAAATGAAACCGCAATACTTGATTGGGGTTGCGGTGTTGGCAGAATCACCAGGCATATAAAAGAACAGAATACTTTTGCAAAGATCTACGCATGCGATATTGACAAACACAAGATAGAATGGAACAAAGCCCATTGCAGTGATATCGATTTTTCACTCATTTCCTATGTTCCACCTACCTGTTTTGCAACAGCACAATTTGATCTGATCTATGGCATTTCCGTGTTCACGCACATTGATATTCTATCACAGGATAACTGGTTGAAAGAATTGCTCAGGATCCTTAAACCTACCGGTGTACTGCTGATTACCACACAAGGTGAATTTTATCGCAACAGATTAACGGCCAGTCAAAAAAAGCGGTTGGATAAAACCGGTTTCTACACACAACAATATTCAAAGCAAGGGCATCGGATGATGTCAAGCTTTCAGCTACCCGATCATTTCAAAGAAATGCTCAGTCCCTATTTTATAGTGAAAGAATTTTATTCAGGAAAAACGCACCCGGAAAGAATGGGTGGGCAGGACTTGTGGATTCTTCAAAAAAGATAAACGTCTTTGCGAGGAACGAAGCAATCTGAACTACAAAATTCGGACATCCCGACATTGTGATCCAGATTGCTTCGCGGTTACTCTTCGCAAAGACGTTCAACATTCAATATTTCCCCCTTACTTCTGCAGATCTGCTTCTTTCTTCGCTCTATACTCCGGATCTTTTGCCAGTTTCTGAATATCATCCAGTTTGGCAATATAGATACTACGGCCATGTGTGCCCAGTATCAGATCGTTTTCTCTTGGATGTAATGCTATGTCATGAACAGGTACACTATAGGGTAATCCTTTGTTCCACATCATCGCGTTGTTACCGCCATCCATGCTTACATACAAACCACCATCTGTACCGATATAGATCAGGTTCTCATTGGTCAGATCTTCTTTCACTACATTGATGGGTTCATTAGGAAGATCTTTACCTATCTGTTTCCAGCTGGCACCATAGTCTTCACTCACATAGAGATAAGGCAGGAAATTATCATTGCGATACCCGTTGAGTGAAGCATATACACGGCCTTCTTTAAAAGCACTCGCCGTTACACGGCTTACATATAAACCTTTGGGTAATTTTTTATTGATCAGTTCCCAGGTATAGCCGCCATCTTTGGTTACCTGAATATTACCATCATCCGTACCTACATAGATCAAACCAAAACGCAGTGGGCTTTCGCACATGGTAGTTAATGTACCAAAAGGTACATCCCCTTGTTTAGGATTGGTAGACAGATCACCACTCATTGCAACAGAACTATCTCCTTTATTAAAGGAACGATGGAACTTATTGCTACCATAATAAAATACATCCTGGTTATGGCGGCTGAGCAGGATGGGTGTTTGCCAGTTATAACGCAGAGCGGTTTCACCCAGATCGCGTGAAGGTCTTACTGACCTTGAATTTTCAAAACGGTTTCCTACTGCACCTAATACCTGGCGGCTATAGGCTCCAAATTGAGACCCGCTGTAAACGGTCTTATTATCGCGCCAGTCTACCTGCACCTGCATACCATCTCCACCACCAATTCCTTTATAGGGGTTCTCGCCCGAATCATACCAATCATAATTTTCTCTTGTGGTACTCGATCCATACCAGGTTCCGTTATCCTGCAAGCCACCATAAACATTGTAGGGCTTGGCCATATCAAAAGTTACATTGTAAAACTGTCCAACAGGAGGAGTATTGGCTTTGAACCAATGCTCACCATTATCATAAGTAACATTACATCCGCCATCATTACCGATAATGATATGACTGTCTCTCTTAGGGTCAAACCATGCCACATGATGATCTGCATGTACATTGGCTCCGCCGATCACTTTAAAAGTTTTTCCTGCATCGGTACTCATTTCCACATCAAACCCAGTTAGCACGATCTTGCTGTCATTCACAGGGCTTACCCATACCTTACCAAAGTAATAACCATAGGTGCTGAACAGGGTAAGTGGTTTGGTATTGGTTTTTTTCCAGGTCTTTCCTGCATCATCACTGCGGTATAATTCGCAACCTATGATCGGTGTTTCAAACAAAGCCGTATTGGCATCAAACAGAAAATCCCAGATCACACTTGGTGGATATTTATCTTTTGCCACTGCCTCTTTAATAGAAGCCGCTGTATATTTCTGAGGAATACCATTTCTGCGTGAACTTACAAATGCACCGAGTTTCTTATCATCCAACGCTGCAAACTGTTCTTTGGTAAGGTCTTTAAAATCACGCAGTACATATCGGGTTGAATCAACCCTTGAGGCAGCTTCGCCGGCCGGTTGGTGAAAATTATTATCTACTACTGCATACACTACATTACTGTTTTGCTGTGATACTGCAAGCCCTATCCTACCCACTCCTTCGCCAGTAGGAAATCCACTTCCTTCTGCCGTTATCAAAGACCAACTATCACCACCATTGGTGCTTTTGTAGATCCCGCTGGTTTTTCCGCCTTCTTCAAAATTCCAGGCAGTACGGGTTTTGTACCACATGGCTGAATACAAAGTGTTAGGGTCCCTGGCATCTATATCAAGATCAATTCCACCTGTGTTCTCATCAATGTATAAGGTCTGCTTCCAGGTTTTACCACCATCGCTGGTTTTGTAAATGCCCCGGTCTTTATTGGGCGAATATAAATGTCCGAGTACCGCTACCCAGGCTACATTATTATCGGTAGGATGTAATACGATCTTTCCGATATGATGGCTCTCCGGTAAACCCAGGTATTCCCAGGTCTTACCGTTATTGCTGGATTTATACATGCCGATACCTGCATAAGAAGATCGGCTGCTGTTTACCTCACCGGTTCCGATCCAGATGGTACGGGTTTTCCAGTTCACGGCAACATCACCCAAAGAGAGAACATCTTCCGAATCAAATACGGAGGTAAAACTCTGCCCGTTATTGGTGGTATACCACAGGCCACCAGAGGCATACGCTACATAAAACTCGGTTGGATCTTCCGGATTTGCATCCACATCCACTACGCGCCCACTCATAACACTGGGCCCCACATTGCGGAAACCGGTGTTATTGGCTAAGGACTTTTTTAACAAGGCTTTCCTTTGATCTGCGGCTTTCAGACGGTCTGAAGCGGAAGTAGGTTTCACCTGTGCAGTGGCGGATAGCGCCAACAGCAATAACAAGGGGATTGTTAATTTTCTCATTGCAGTTTTGAATATTTGTAGTTTTGGTAACCCAATTTAGGCATTATGCGATTTCATTTGCTACCATTGTTCATATTAATTTCAACAGGCCTTACGGCACAGTATAAAAGTTTCCGGATCAGTACGGTTACCGGAGATACTTTGGACAAAATAGACCTGAAAGGGCAGAAACAAGGCAAATGGCTGGTGCGGGTTGCCCCTTTACGGGGAGAACCGGGCTATGAGGAGGAAGGTGTATTTGTAAACGGCCGTAAAGAAGGCACCTGGCGCAGATTTAACCTGATGGGTGATCCGCTGGCGATCGAGAACTATAAATGGGGCAATAAACACGGGCTTTCCCGCTATTTTACCATTAACGGACCTGAACATGATGAGAACTGGCGGTCTGTAAACCCTGACAAAGCCTACGATACCATTGATGTGGCAGATCCCAAGTTCCCCGACAAAATAGAACGGGTAGTAGTAAAAAATGAGGGCATTTCTCTTAAACACGGCACCTGGAAATACTATTATCCACCCACCGGCGGACTGCTTAAAACTGAAAATTACTTTCTGGATAAACTCGTAGAACCCGGCTCCGAAGATGACCCTGCCAAGGGCCTTACCAAAATAGCCAATGATACTGCCAAACCCAAAGCCCCGGTAAAACCCAAAGCGGTACTTGACTTTGAAAAAAAGACCAATGGCAAGAAGAAAGCATTGAGAGATGGGAGAACCGGAGGTGGGTAGGGAATATTGAATATTGAACAAGGAATTTTGAATGTTGAATGGAATAAAAACTTCATAATTCAATATTCCTTGTTCAATATTCGATATTAATAAAGCTTTATTAGTTGCAAAAGTATTAATATATTGATAATCAATGTTTTATAAAACATTCCTTTAAGTATATTTGATTAAAAAATCTATTCCTCAAAAGCAACCTCACATCTTCCTTTCCCGTATTCCTATAATCAGAGTAGTTTAGCACTCAGACATACTAATTGTTGTATCCTACTAAAGAAAATTGCCCCGGGAGATACACCAGATATCGAGCCTTATCGACGGTTGTTGTAAAAACGACCGTAACAGCCAGCGTGACCTATACCACTGGCTGTACGACTATGCTATGAAAATAAGCTTCCGTTACGTTAGCCGTCAGGAGGAAGCCGAAGAACTGGTGAATGAATCTTTTATCAAGCTATTCAAGAACATTCAGCAGTTTGATGGTTCCCGTGCCGGTGAAACAGAAGCCTTGTTAAAAGGATGGTTCAAACGCATAGTGGTGAATACCTGTATCGATCATCTGCGCAGAACGCATTTGAAACTGGTAAGCCAGGAGATCAGTGAAGAGAGTGAAACCTTTGCCGATGACCGTGAGACCGGGGTTGATAAATTGATGTACCGTGAAATTATCGAGGCCATCAAAAAACTCACACCGGTGTATCGAACCGTATTTAACCTCTTTGTGATCGAAGGATATAGTCACGAAGAAATATCCAAAATGCTGAGTATCAGTGTAGGGGCATCAAAATCAAATTTGTCGAAAGCAAGACACAATCTGAGGAAAATCATTATACAACATAACGCATACAAAACATATGTATAATCTAGGCGACGATAGCGAGCTTGACCGATTGAGCAGGGAGGCAGCCGGACGATACGAAACCCCCGGAAATGCCAACTGGCAGGCCCTTAGCGAAGAGCTGGACAAAGTAATGCCCGAAGAAAAGAAAAAAAGAAGGTTTCTTTTCTGGTGGATACTACCCGGCCTGCTGGCAGGCGGTGCCCTTACTTATGGAATTATTAACCGTATTGGCAACCCTACGGCATCTACTGAAAAAAATATACCGGCTGTTTCAACTGACAGATCAACTGAGCCGTCATCAACCTCAAGCAATAACCCAACCCATGAATCAGGCATAGCCCTTACAGATAAGAAAGCAGCTACACCAACAGAAACACAGGTAACGATTGCTTCCCCTCAAATAAAAGAAAGCACAACTTCACTGATAAGTAAAGGAAAAACAGGAATCAGTGTTAGTTCCGCCAGAAAAGCAGGAAATAAGAGCGGGCTCAACAACACCAGATCTGTTGCAGGAACGACTGATAAAACCGAAACAGGATCTACACCTGCCCCATCACCTGTTGTAAATCCGGAAGTATCCAGGGTTGCCGAACAGCCGATGGTGATCAAAGAGCAAAAGGAAATAACAAAAGAGAACAACCAGACCGAAAAAGCAGAACAGGCGCCTATACCTTCACCGGCCAAAACAGAAAAAGAGGCGATAACAGAAGAATCACCTATAAAAGAGGAAAAGAAAACCGTAGAAAAGAATAACCTGCCTGCACGTGGCAAGGGCTGGAGTTTTGGCCTGTTGGCGGGTGTGGATAAGAGCACGGTTAAGTTTAAATATGGTTACAAACCGGGCATCAATCTTGGCCTTGAAGTAGCTTATCACTTTAACGATACCTGGGCTGTAAAAACCGGTGGTATCTATACCCAGAAAAATTACAAACTGGCGGGAGAAGACTTTACCGCTCCAAAGGGCAGTTGGGCCAGTTATTATAAGCTTGACCAGGTAGAAGGCTACTGCCGCATGTGGGAAGTACCGCTGTTGGTTAGTTATACCCTGCACAGTAACGGAAGGAAAAGCGTAACACTGAATACAGGCCTCAGCTCTTACTTTATGACCAAAGAAGATTACGATTATTACTATTATTTCAATAGTGCCCCGGCTTCAAGAAACTTCTCTTACAATTCAACAGATACACACGTGTTATCCATTGTGCACCTGTCGGCAGGGTTTGAGAACAGATTGAGCAATACGATGTCGTTACAGGTAGAGCCTTACGCAAAAATACCGCTCGGAGGCGTTGGGTTCGGCAGTATCAGGCTGAGCAGCTTTGGGGTTAATTTTTCTGTACAATACAGGCAACCCCATAAAAAGTAAACACGTACTATAACTCAATAAAACGATACTGATCATTGCATAGCAATCAAGTCTATTTAGTGCAGATGGCAGATACAATGATTTATTAACGGGGCTTCATTGTATTAACTGCATTAAAGAAAAGCAACTCTTAATTGAGTTGCTTTATTTTTTTGTGAGAAGTCTGAAGTACGTAAACTAACTCCAGACTCCTCACTCCAGACTCCTCACTCCAGACTCCAGACTCCAGACTCCAGACTCCAGACTTATTTCAACACCTTATCAAAATGCTTCCTGAAGAACAATACCTGGTAATCGATCGCCTTATCCCAATAGGCCCAGTTATGTTCTCCGGGTCTTTCGGTATAATCGTGCGGGATCTTTAGTTTGAGCATTTTTTCATGTACGGGCCTGTTCATGGCCAATACCCTGTCTTCTGTTCCACAGTCGATCGTGATGGCCAAAGAAGAATCAGCCGGGTAATTATCCAGCATATTCAATACACTCCAATCATGCCAGTACTTGCGGTTAACTGCCGTATCACCCAATCTTTTCTCAACCCCATAGTTCTGCGTGATCACTGAAACATGCAATGCCCCGCTCATACTTCCGCAGGCACTGTACAGATCTTTATGCCTGAATCCCAAAAAAAGACCACCATGCCCGCCCATACTTAATCCGGTAATAGCCCTGCCCTTTCTGTTGGCGATGGTTCGGTAGTTAGCATCCATGTATTGGGGAACTTCCGTACCCACAAAGGTTTCAAAACGATACGTGCTGTCGATGGGGCTATCAAAATACCAGCTGGTAAAGCCACCATCCGGACAAACGATCATCACCTGGTGCTGATCGGCCAGTTGTTGTATATGCGGCACTTTGATGATCCAGTTGGAATACGAACCAAAAGCTCCATGCAGCAAATAGATCACCGGATATTTCTTATTCTTCTCTGTTTTATAAGAAGAAGGCGTAATGATCACGGTCTTTACACCACGGTGCATGCTGTTGCTATAGATCTCAATGGAATCCACAGTGGCAGCCTGTGTGCTGATGGTGATTACGAGGAAGCTTAGAAGGGTGATTAGTTTCATGTGGTTGATTTGTTTTCGTGAGTCGTGAGGCGTCAGTCGTGAGTGAGAAAAAACTCACGTCTCACGATTCACGACTCACGTAAAAAAGCCACCTCAAATTAATGAAGGTGGCTTTATCATTCATGCGAAATGAAAATTATTTTTTCTGCAATGCATTCTGCATCGGGTTAAGGCCGCTGGATTGTCCGCGTGCCCCACCGCCTGCTCTTGCTTTGAACAAAGCAAATTTGCTCGGTTCTGCAGAAGTAGGCCAGCTGTTATTGGCTTCGTTGATATCGGCTGTTTCTTTTAAAGGATCGAGCTTGATCGCTGTTGCTTTTTTACGGGTAAGGAATACCTTGGTTACATTGTTCTCATTCTTTCTCCAGATCTGCGCTGGGATCCTTTCGATCTGCTTGCTTCCATCTTCAAAAGTAAATTCCACAATGATCGGCATTACCAATCCGCCTTTGTTTGAGAATGCGATCTCATACAAATGAACATCTTTATATTTTGCTTTGTCTTCAGCAGTCAATGGTTCTGCAGGGCCGCCTCCAAAACCACCGGGAGCCGGGGTGATCTTAGTGAGGGAATCATAAGGTTCCATACCACGATCGTATCTCCAGTAGAAATCTCTCAGGCTGGTATCCGCATCGGTAGCAAATACAATATTCTTGTCTTCTCTGTTACGGATCTTTGAGATATCATCGAAAGAAGGAACCATTGGTCTTGGCAGTCCGTTATTATTACCACCGCCAAATCCCTGGCCTCCACCACCTCTTCCACCAAATCCACCACCACCCGCAGGAGCGGTAGCATTCGGATCAAACACCGCATGTTTTACAGAATCGATGGCAATATCGCAGGCATCAATACTGTAGAACCAGCCTCTCCAGAACCAGTCAAGGTCTTCACCACTCGCATCTTCCATGGTACGGAACAGATCAGCCGGTGTGGGATGTTTGAAAGCCCAGCGGCGTGCATATTCACGGAAAGAGAAATCGAACAGTTTACGTCCTAAAATGGTTTCACGAAGAATATTCAAACCTGTAGCAGGTTTTGTATACGCATTAGGTCCGAAGTTGATTATGTTCTCACTATTGGTCATGATCGGTTCCAGCTGGTCTTTTGGCAAACGCATATAACCTGCCATAGTAGACGCAGAACCCATACGTGAAGGGAATTTGTTATCGTATAATTCCTCTGTAAGGTATTCAACAAATGAGTTCAACCCTTCATCCATCCATGACCACTGGCGCTCATCGCTGTTAACGATCATAGGGAAGAAATTATGTCCCACTTCGTGGATGATCACACCCAGCATACCCTGTTTGGTAGATTCTGCATAGGTTCCGTCTTTTTGGGTACGGCCGTTATTAAAACAGATCATCGGATACTCCATACCATTCGCGGCTTCAATACTTTGTGCTACAGGGTATGGATAAGGGATTGAGAATTTAGAATAAGAACGGATGGTATGTGCCACCACTTTGGTAGAGAACTTACGGTACAGACCATACGCTTCTTTTGCATAACCACTCATACACATGATCTTCTTACCTTCTACATACGCAGGCATTGCATCCCAGATATATTTACGGCTGGAAGTCCATGCAAAATCACGCACGTTCTCTGCTTTGAATACCCATGTTTTTTTAGCCGTGCTCTTTCCTTTTTCTGCATTCACTGCTTCTGCCAGTGTTACTACTTCAACAGGTTCTTTTGCAGTTTGCGCCTGGTTCCAGCGGGTCATCTGTGCAGCAGATAAAACCTGTGCATAGTTCTGACACTGGCCGGTTCCCAATACAACGTGATCAGATGGAACAGTGATCTGAACTGTATAATTACCAAAAGCCAACGCAAACTCTCCACGTCCGGTGAACTGGTGGTTCTGCCATCCCTGGAAATCGCTGTACACGCATAAACGCGGATACCATTGTGCCATGGTGAACAGGTTATTGGCATCATCGCCCAATGTTTCATAGCCACCACGACCGCGGAAAGTATTCCTATCGGAGATCTTATAATTCCAATCAAGATTGAATACAAACTGCTGACCGGGTTTCAAAGCCGATGGCAGGTCTATACGCATCATGGTTTTATTGATGGTATACGATAAATTCTTACCGGTAGCATCTGTGAGTTTGGTGATAATATGACCATAGCCATTATCTTTTTTAGCATCTTCCATGGCATCTATGGTACTGGTGGTAACACCTCTGCCCATGGTGCTTGCATCCTGATAGTTGGAATTGTTTACAGTACTATGCTCATTCTCATCCAGCTGTAACCAGATATAGGTTAACACATCAGGCGAGTTGTTATAATAAGTAACCGTTTCGCTTCCTTTCAATTTCAGGTTGGGCTCATCCAGCTCACACTTGATAGAATAATCCGCTCTTTGCTGCCAGTACTTAGGACCGGGGGCTCCGCTTGCGGTACGGTATTCATTGGGCGTGGGTAAGATCGTACCCAGCTGCTCAAACTTATTACCGTGATTGGAATTGGGATTGTTGCGGATGTCTTGCGCATGCATCATGCCTGCAGTACACAGCAACATAAACAGGAACAGTAGTTTTCTCATTGTATGTTAGTTTAGTAAGGGGACAAATCTGTCGATCGCCATCTGAAGGGCCAACGCAAAAATACCGGCCGAAATTGCCAGAAGATACTCTCTGCGGTTACACTTCAGAATAGCTACGAATATAAAGGAAATCAGCAAAATGATGGTAACGATCAGCAACTGGCCAACTTCCAGGCCCACATTAAAGGCCAGTAAAGGCCAAACCACATTGGTTCCCGAGCCCAACAGACTTTTCAGGTAACTGCTGAAACCGAGCCCATGCACCAGCCCAAAGAATAATGCCAGAAAATAGATCAGTGGGAACCTGCTTTTGAAAACAAATTTTTTTACGAACACATTACTGATTGCCGTAATAACAATGGTTACCGGTATCAGAAACTCGATCCATTTTACGGAGTATTGCACAAGATTAAATACACTGAGGGCAAGGGTAATGGAGTGGCCGATGGTAAATGCGGTTACCAGGATCAGCAGTTTACGCCAGTCGCTGAACTGGTAACGGATCGTAAGGGCCATCACAAACAGGATATGGTCCAACGCGCCCCAGTCGGCAATATGCTTAAAGCCTATCTCAAAATATAGTCCGAAATCATTCATGTGCAGGGTTTGAAATTATTGATGACATTTGCAGTAATCAAAAAATCATGGCTGAATGGTAAATATAATGGTTCAATGGATGATGACGGGCATTCTGACACTGATCCACCCGTTTTTTGTTTCAGTTATTGAAATAAATCATAATACGAAAGACGCTACTGTAGAGATCAGTGTGCGGGTATTTACCGAAGATCTGGAAAAGACATTACAGAAGTATACGACTACCAAAGTAGATATTGCCAACCCGCCCGAGATGGATTTTGTTGAAAAACAGATCAGCACCTATCTCTCTCAGAAACTGAAACTGAAGATCGATGGCAAGCCGGTTACCCTGAACTATGTAGGCCATGAGATCCAGAAAGAAAGTGTTTGGTGTTACCTGGAAGTACCGAAAGTGGTAGATATAAAAAAACTGGAAGTGAACTGCACACTGTTATACGATTTCGAAAAAACGCAGAGTAATATCTTTCATGTGAAGGGGAAGAATACGGAGAAGAGTTATAAGCTGGACTATCCGAAGAGCAGCACGGTGTTCGAATTTTGATAGGGATTGATTGTTGGTCATAAGACCAACAAAGGCTAAGAAGAAAGCCGCAGATTCGCAGATTATTATTTCAAATCTGCGAATCTGCGGCTATTTTTTTATTCATTAATTTAAGGAATGTCCAAAGGCTCTGTTGTTGATACCAGTACTTTATCTATCCGGTGATTATCCATGTCTACGATCTCGAACTTGAAGACTTTCCATTCCATCAGATCACCGGTTACCGGAATTTTTTCAAGTTCATGAATAATGAAACCGGCCAGGGTATCAAAATCCTGATCACCTTCCATCATCCATTCAGTTTTATCAAACTTGGATAGAAAATCGTAGAAAGGGATCTGTGCATCTATCAGATAAGAACCATCGGCTCTTTGTACGATCTCATGATCCTCATCTTCTTCCTGTGGTATATCGCCTACAATAGCTTCCAGAATATCATTCAGGGTCATCAGGCCCTGTACACTTCCATATTCATCTACAATAAAACACTGGTGAATCTTGGTCTGTCTGAATTTTTCCAGTACCTGGTAAGCCGTAAGGTTCTCGGGCACATACATCGCTTCATTCATCACAGAAAAAATGGTGGCACCGGAATCTGCAGAGAACAGATCTTTGATACTCACTACTCCTTTTATATTGTCTATATTCTTTTCACAAACCGGGTAAACTGAATGTACCACATCTTCCAGCGAGATCCTTACTTCTGCAACCGTTTTGCTGCCTTCTATCCAGATGATATCACTTCTATGTGTCATTAAGGAAGTGATATTTCTGTCGCTCAGATGAAATACCCTTTCAATAATATCCTGTTCAGCTTCTTCAATAGCCCCCTGTTCGGTTCCTTCACTGATAATGGCTTTGATCTCTTCTTCCGTTACCTGCGCATCACTTGCTTTGATATTCAGTAAACGGATAATGAGATTGGCCGAATGCGTTAAGAGCCAGGTAAACGGAAACGTTAACCAGGCTACGATCCGCATGGGGCCTGCAGCCGATTTGGCAATGTCTTCGGGGTTACTCAATCCAATTCTTTTGGGAACCAGCTCTCCCAATACCAAAGAAAAGTAAGTGATTATGATCACGATCAATGTGGTGGCAATGGTGCCTGCATAAGGCCGCACAATATCAAACCGTTGCAGCCACTCCTGCAGGGGCTGTTTGAAACTATCACCCGAATAGATACCGGTAAGTACGCCTATTAACGTAATACCGATCTGTACGGTTGACAGAAAAGTTTCGGGCCGGTTGGCCAGTTCCAGTGCACGTTTGGCATCCATATCCCCTTTTACAGCCTGGCCCTCAAGCCTTGCTTTACGGGCAGATACCAGGGCGATCTCGGCCATGGAAAACAGGGCGTTGATGAGGATCAGTATAAATATGATAAGGACTTCTGTCATAATGAATTACAACAAATCTAATCAATACCTGCGAAAAGATCAGGGTTTGCCGTTTAAGCTGATAAGAAGATATTTCGAAACCTCTTTATCACGGGTATCGGGATTAAGAAAAGGAAGAGATAAAGCGGTTACCCCAAAATGAGGCCCTTCATGCAGAACTTTCATTGCAGGAAATGCTTTTTGGAACATAACAAGGCTGTCTTTCGATGTGAGCACAATATTATCTGCCTGCAGATCCTTCAGATTTTGTTTTTCAGGAAAAATATGTTTTGCGTAGAAATGAAAAGCCCTTCCTTCATGTGTACCATAGATCAGTATGCGGTTCTTATCTGTTTTTTGCTGGTCAATAAAAGCAGCCGCGTCATTACCCAATTGATATTTCAGAACATTGGGATAAAAAGCAGTGCTCAGAAAAACATTCACACCGGTAACGGTATACAAGGCTAAGGTTAACAAAACGGGTAATTGGTTTTTCTTTGAAAAAAGGATCCTGAAGAAACCAATCAATCCAAATGCCGCCAATGCAACCACTAATTTGGGCACTTCTTCAAAGGGCCAGGTCATTAAAATAATGGCCGCCACCCAGAGCAGTGTGAAGATGAACGTATGAAAAATGAGTAATGGTTTTTTCCATTTTAATAATTCATCGGTAAATAATAACCGATAAAGGAATTTAGCCGTAACAATCGATGCCAGCGGAAATACCACAAAAATATAATGGGGCAATTGTGCCTGGCTTCTTGCAAGGATGCAATACGTTACCATAAAACCACCTGTACTGATCCATTCTTCATTAACGGCTAATCGAAATTTATTTACAATCAGGTCTTTCAAATTAAAGAGCAATCCGATCAGAAAGAAAAAGATCCATGGCAGAAAACTCCACAACATATTTTCCAGAAGGAAAGTAAAATGGTTCATTTCATTGAAATGATTCTCACCGGTATAGCGGCCAAAACTCTGTGTCCAGTAATAAAAACGTAAGCCTGAATGGATGGGTTCTCCATTGATCAGTTTACCCGGATGCAGATCGAACTGCTGATATAAGCCAATACTCATGGGCACAAGCATTACCGCGATAATGATCACACCCAATATATATTCCCAACGAAATAATTGCTTCCACTCTCTTCGCAAAATAAAATGTGGCACCAGGGCAAAAGCAGGCACCATTAATGCGATCGGACCTTTCGTCATCATACCACAGGCAATCGCTATAAAAGCAAGGAGAAAATTTTTCCACCGTTTTGTCTGATACCATGCTGCCATCTGCCAGATACTGAAAGCCACCCAACCCATCAGCATCGTATCACATCGTACATCATGTGTGATCAGAAATAAAGCCTGACAGGAAGCCAATACCATGGCACTTAATTGTGCGATCTCTTTTTTGTAAAACAATAGGGCAAGTTGATACGTTGCATACACGGCCAATATCGCAAACAGGAAAGAAGGTAAGCGATAGGCCCAGTCGTGTACACCCAATAACTTCATGCTCAACGCCGATAGCCAGAATAGCATGGGAGGTTTATCGAGATAGTCGATACCCAGATCAAATACCTGTAAATAGCTTTTATTCTCCAGCATCTCGCGACTGATGGAAGCATATTGAGAAGCATCAATATCCATTAAGGGGATCATGATCATTCCCAGGAGTGCCGTGATACCACAGGCCAATAAAACGAATTGAAACAGGCGGTTCGAAATCATGATAGCATTATGCGGTTTCTGAAATCATCAGAGGACCGGTTTTTTGATTATACAAATTAGCCGTGAGGTAGCCGATACCACAACCGAGTAACCCACCACAGATCACATCCAGCGGATAATGAACACCCACATACACCTGTCCATAGCTGATGGTGGCGGCCCACACAAAAAAGAGCCATCCCCATTTTTTCAGTAATGGTTTCATGGTCATAAAAATAAACATGGCAAACCCGAAATGGTTGGTGGCATGTGAAGAAGTAAAACTATAACCACCGGAACAGTTGTTCAATAATAACCTCACCTGGTTCATTAAAAAAGGATCGCGGCAGGGTCTTGGCCTGGCCACCCAGTTTTTAATAAGTGTGCTGCTGATCTGGTCGGTAAGCACCAGTGTGATCACTACAAACAGGATCCAGGGAAGGGCTCTTTTCTTGAAATTCATCAATGAAAAGATGATCAGAAAAAGATATAAAGGGATCCAGCTGTTAGCTTCGCGATACCATGGAAAAACACTATCCAGAAAAGAGTTTGTCCATACCGTATTGATCTTCAGGAACAACCAGGTATCCCACTGATCAAGCCAGAACCATAATCTTTGAAAAATGCTCAGCAACAGTATGGAGGATTGCATAGGCGGTAAAGATAGGATTTGTAAAACAGTAAACCGAAGCCCCGTTTTAACAAAAAAGAAAATCATAGCCCTTGTTCAGACTGCCATTTTATTTTAATTTAGAACCATGAGAACACTGCTTATACTACTACTGCTGGGAGGGCTCGGTACCTCAGGGTTTTCACAGATCAGTTATACGATCGTTACCAACCCTGCAAATATTTCCATTCCCGACACAGTAATTCAGCGCTATAAAGAGGAACTCAGGAAGAACCAACCACCCAATTATGGTATGCCCAATGCCATCCTTGTGAAACCGCAACCTAATATCTATAAGGGCAATAACGGACAGGGAATGGATATATATGAATCACCCATTGATAATATGACGATACTAAAACCGGATAGCAGTTCCGGCTACAATATGCCCGTTCTGAAATTTGGCAGTCAGGAAAAACCAGCAACCCTTCCGAATATCAATATGCCGGGATTAAAAGAATACTTTGAGCAGAAAAAACAGAAAGACACCAACACTCCCAAACCCTGGCAGCCCAAAATGTACAGGGTTCCCAAACAATAGCAACCAAAACCGCGCCTTTGCGCCTCTGCGTGCTAAAAATTCACGCAGAGGCGCAAAGGCGCAGTTCTATTTTTTGCTGGCAATAATGATCATTCGGGGAGATCTCTTTACATCATACCTGCTGAGCCGGTAATCCCCAAACACTTCCTGAACCTGCATTCCCTGATAAGAAAGCATCTCTGTAAAATCGCCCAGAGAGAATTTGGCAACACGTTCTGTATATAAGTGTTTCAGCGTTTTATTTTCTGTATCGGTGATCTGGATCTGTTTAAAGAAATGATCCTCATCCTGCCATTTGGTGATATGGAAAGTAACCCCGTCGATAGTAGATGTGAATAATTTTTGCAGCCTGTCTTCTTCATAATGTACGTTCAGATAATCGATTACAAAGATCCCACCCGATCGAAGGCTTTGTGCGATGGAACGGATCGCATTATCATGTTCACGTCTTGTTTTAAAATATCCAAAACTGGTAAAGAAATTAAATGCGTATTGAAAATAATGGATCCAGAAAGGGGCACGCATATCATGCTGAAAAAAATGAAGATGATCCTCCTCATCTTTTTTGGCTTCTTCAATAGAAGCTGCAGAGAGATCGATTCCGGTAACATCAAAACCCATATCGGCCAATGCCTTGCTATGTCTTCCTTTTCCGCAGGCAATATCTACCATGGTACTACCCGGTGCAGGTTTCAGGTATTGGATAAGGGTGTTGATGAATTGTAAGGCCTCATCCTCATTACGGTGCTGGTACAGTATATGATAGTAATGTGAATTGAACCAATCTTTGTACCAAGCTTTATCCGGCATACCTTCTCTTTATGCTGCAAAATTAGGGCCAAGCGGCAAACAAAAAATTTCTATTATGTTTGCAGACAGATTAAACCCCATATTATGGCATTGATCAAGAGTATTTCAGGAATCAGGGGAACCATTGGCGGAAAACCCGGCGACACACTCAGCCCCCTTGATGTAGTTCGTTTTACAGCAGCATATGGCACCTTAATTTTAGCAGAATCAGAGAATAAAAAGATCGTAATAGGCCGGGATGGCCGTATCAGCGGAGAAATGGTACAACAACTCGTGGTGAGCACCCTGATTGCACTCGGATTAGATGTGGTGGATCTTGGCCTAAGCACCACCCCTACCGTTGAAATGGCCGTGGTATTTGAAAAAGCAGCGGGTGGTATCATTCTTACGGCAAGTCATAACCCCAAAGAATGGAACGCACTCAAATTACTGAACAGCAAAGGAGAATTCATCAGTGGAGAAATAGGTAGCAAACTGCTGGAAATTGCAGCAAAGGAAGATTTTGTATTTGCAGGTGTTGACCAGCTGGGTTCATACACAACCAACAATGATCTTTTACAAAAACATATTGATACTGTAGTTAACTATCCCTTGGTAGATGTAGCTGCGATCAAAAAAGCAAAATTCAAAATAGTACTGGATGCCATCAACAGCACCGGCGCATTTGCGGTGCCCATGTTATTAAAAGCGCTGGGTGTTACACAAATAACGGTTTTGAATGGAGAAGTGAACGGGAAATTTGCACATAATCCGGAGCCGCTACCTGAGAATCTGCTGGAATTATGTAATGAAGTGCAAAAGCAAAAAGCAGATATGGGTATTGCAGTTGACCCGGATGTTGACCGTCTCTGTTTTGTATGTGAAGACGGAACGCTATTTGGTGAAGAATATACATTGGTAGCCGTTGCGGATTATGTTTTGAAGAACAGAAAAGGAAATACGGTTAGTAATATGTCTTCTACCCGTGCATTAAAAGATGTGACCCTTAAACATGGTGGCCAATACACCCCCAGCGCAGTTGGTGAAGTGAATGTAGTAACCAAAATGAAAGCAGTGAATGCCGTGATCGGTGGTGAAGGCAATGGCGGTATTATTGTTCCCGACCTGCATTACGGAAGAGATGCGTTGATCGGTATTGCATTGTTTCTTACACACCTGGCTAAAGAGAAAAAATCAGTACGGCAGTTACGAAATACTTACCCTGATTATTTCATGAGTAAGAACAAGATCGAACTCACACCAGGGTTTGATCTTAAGAAGATCTTTGATCATATCAAGAAAAAATACAAGAATAACGAGATCAATACAGAAGACGGATTAAAAATAGAATTCGAGAACGACTGGGTGCATTTACGTACCAGTAATACCGAACCCATTATCCGCATCTACGCCGAAAGTAATTTCGAGACCACGGCTTCCAATATTGCCCAGAAACTGATGAAGGATATCAGGGAGGCGATGTAATTCCTAGTCCATGGTTTTTTAGACCATGGTCCATAGTAGACATCTTTTACAGGTATATTCAGGCGCCACCCAATCTAACCATGGACGATGGACCATGGTCTATGCACTATATTTTCTTACTTTTGCTCCCTTATGGAAAGAATTTATCTCGATAACGCCGCAACCACTTCCCTGGACCCGCAGGTACTGGAAGCCATGATGCCTTACCTGACCACAAATTTTGGTAATCCTTCTTCCATTTACAGTTATGGCCGTGAGAGCCGGATGGCGATCGAAAATGCAAGAAAATCAGTAGCTAAAACCTTGAATGCCCATCCTGCGGAGATCTTCTTTACCAGTGGGGGTACTGAGAGCAGTAATACAGCCATTACATCTGCCGTACGCGATCTGGGTTGCAAACATATTATTTCCTCTGTAATTGAACACCATGCCACCACGCATACTGTGGAGTATTTGTATCATAATGGTGAAGCGGCTTTGAGTTATGTAAAACTCCTGCCCAATGGACATATAGATCTCGAAGACCTTGAACAAATTTTAGCCGCAAGCGAAGAAAAATGTCTGGTAACCCTGATGCATGCCAATAATGAGATCGGCAATATGCTGGATATACATGCAGTAGGTAATCTTTGTAAATTATACAATGCCATCTTTCACAGTGATACGGTTCAGACCGTAGGGCATTTTCCCTTTGATCTGCGTAATACGCCTGTTCATTTTATTACCGGTGCCGGACATAAGTTCCATGGCCCCAAGGGCGTAGGCATGTTGTACATCAATGAGAATGTAAAGATCAAGCCTTTTATACATGGGGGTAGCCAGGAAAGAAATATGCGTGCAGGAACCGAAAACCTTTACGGTATCGTTGGTTTTGCCAAAGCCCTGCAATTAGCAACCGATAATTTTGAGCAGGACAGCACCTATATCAGAGGCCTGAAAATGTACATGATGGAGCAGCTCAAAAAGCATATCAAAGGGGTAGCTTTTAACGGCGATACTTTGGGAAGAAGCTTATATGCAGTTTTGAGTGCCAGTTTCCCTAAAACAGAAAAGAGTGAGATGATCCTCTTCAATATGGACATCAATAATATCTGCGCCAGTGGAGGTAGCGCCTGTACTAGCGGGGCCGACCAGGGCTCGCATGTGATCAGAGCCATCAATAATAACCCTAACCAGGTAACCGTTCGTTTCTCTTTCAGCAAGCACAATAACAAAGAAGAAATTGACGCCGTGGTAGAAAAACTGAAAACACTTATTTAATACTCCTTTGCCATCAATAACAATTCAATTGTCATAAAATTTGCGAATTGCTGATTTTTCAATAAATTAGTATCCCCACTATTGCTGTATACCGTATTGAATAATCTCTATTTCAATTGTATACGTTCGGTTAAAATATTCTACCATGACCGTAAGAAAATTTTGTGTAATGGTTCTATTGGCTTTACCGATTACCATTACCGCAACAGCTCAGGAGAGGGATCCTTTTTTACCCAGTGCAAAAACAATCTATGGCGAATTAGGCGGACCGGGAGTTTTATCTCTTAATTATGACCAGCGATTTAAAGGAGAAAAAGGACTTGGTTTTCGTATAGGAATTGGGGGCCTCAGTGTTGTATTGGCGGGAATTTTTACGATACCCGTTGGGATCAATTATTTAGATGGGGCAGATGGCCACTATTTTGAACTTGGCGCAGGTTTGAGCGGATTTACTGCCTATAATGGCTCTGATTTCTTTAAAATCAGAAATTCAACCTTAATTGGATACTTCACTTTAGGATACAGGTACCAACCGGAAAAAACGGGTTTTACCGGAAGGATCTTCGTATCCCCATTGATCACACCGGGCGGATTTTACCCGATCTATGGTGGTATTTCGGTCGGGAAACGGCTGTAAGTTAGAGATCTATATGCGATTTTAAAATATTTGACCCCGGATTTACGTTATGGTTAAGAATTGCTTTGAAAAGTCTTTCAAACTAACAATCATGACTAAGAGAATTCTATTATCGGTATTGATATTCTGTTTCTTTTCTGCTATTGGCCATGCCCAAATGGCAACAGCCCAAAAAAATGCACAAAGCTTTTTTGGCGAATTGGGTGGTCCCGGTATCATTACCGTAAACTACGAATACCGCTTTAACGGCCAGCAAGGATTTGCGGCAAGGATTGGTATGGGTGGCTATGGCTTTGGCAAAAAAGGCGTGTTTACGATTCCGGCAGGTGTAAATTATATCACCGGCTCGGGTAAGCATTTTGCAGAAGTGGGTGCAGGGATCTGTGGGGTAGCTTTGTCCGGCAACAACACTTATTTCGACAATGAAAAATCAGGCATCACCGGTTACTTCAATTTTGGCTACCGCTACCAGCCAGAAAATAATGGTATGATGTACAGAGCGTTTTTATCACCACTTTTCACGCCCGCAGGTCTGGTACCTTTCTACGCCGGTGTTAGTGTAGGATTGAAGTTCTAAAACCGAATTTGAAAATTTGAAAATATGCTAATTTGAAAATGAGCGTATAAGGTCTTGATATTCTCATTTTCAAATTTTCAATTTACCGATAGTCTTCCTCATTAAAATCATCTGCTTCCTCATCCAGATTCATAGAACCCAGACTTCCCAGGTTCATCATACTGCCCATTAAGTCTTTGAATTCGATCTTTCCATCCACTACTTTTTTACTGATAAGTGAATAAGAGGAAAGACCATGCAATACAAACTCCATCAGTAAAGCATTTTCTTTCTCATTGGCCTGAGGAAAATATTTTTTAACGAAGCCGTAAAGACCATCCACTTTGTATAAGGTAGCGATCTTGTCGGCATCCTTCATGTCGAGCAGAATATCTAAATGATTACCCGCATCAAACCAGCGGGTGATGGATTTATATGGATTCTCCGGTTCTTTTTCTTCCACAGATTTTTTTCCGGTGCTTCTTTTCTTTTTTACCTGATCGGGGTTAGGAAAATATTGAATGAATTGGGTACGGATAGATTTATCCACCAGATTAACAGCTACCTGGTAGGGTCCCTCCTGCTCTCCCTCATACACTAATTCGATCTTACCGGTAATAGCCGGAATGATCCCAGAAAGATCACTGATCCAAACCTGTGTTTGCGCTTCATCATGAATGATGGCCCTTCTTTCTGCACTGCTCACCGCATTCTCAAAAGCTGCAATAGTTAAACGGGCACTCACCCCACTTTTCTTATCAACATATTCATTGGCTCTGGCTTCAAAAGCTACCTGTTCGATCAAACGTTTGATCAGGTCACTTACTAACACTTTCTCTTTCTGCACAGGAAGGATATCGGCTTCCTGTTCCGTAATAGCCAATGATGTTTCCAGATCTTTCGGATAATGCGTTAAGATCTGGCTCTCGATCCTGTCTTTCAGCGGTGTTACAATACTTCCTCGGTTGGTATAATCTTCAGGATTGGCCGTAAATATGAAGAGAATATCCAGTGGCATGCGCAGTTTAAAACCGCGGATCTGTATATCGCCTTCCTGTAGAATATTAAAGAGCGCCACCTGTATCCTTGCCTGCAGATCGGGCAATTCATTGATCACGAAAATACCACGGTTACTTCGGGGAATGATGCCGTAATGGATCACTTTCTCATCGGCAAAACTCAGCTTCATATTCGCTGCTTTGATCGGATCAATATCACCGATCAGATCTGCCACACTCACATCCGGTGTGGCCAGTTTTTCACCATATCGTTCAGAACGATGGATCCATTGAACAGGTGTATCCTCTGCATATTCTGCGATCTGGTCCTTCGCAAATTTGCTCAACGGATTCAAAGGATCATCATTCACTTCACTACCGGCAATAATCGGAATATACTCATCCATCAGTTCCACCATCTGGCGTGCCATCCTGGTCTTTGCCTGGCCGCGTAAACCAAGAAATAAAATATTATGTCTGCTCAGCAATGCCCTTTCTGTATCGGGTATCACGGTATCCTCATATCCCAATATACCCGTAAAAGGATTTTCCTTATTACGGATAGAATTGATCAGGTTATCGCGGATCTCTTCTTTAACCGATTTGGCTTTATAACCGCTTTTCTTTAACTGGCCGAGGGTTTTTATTTTTTTTATGTCCATGTGTAGATTGATCGTAAAATTTAAAATATTGGTTCGTGACTACTCACCCTAATACACTGTCTTCCTCTTCCCGCTTTCAAAATCCTTAAAGATAAATGCCCCCAGTTTATCTAGTGAGGCAAAGAAGGCTTTTCCGTTATTCATCTCTGTAAACTCCTGAACAAATTTCTGAAGGTAAGGATCCGATGCGATCATGAAGGTGGTGATCGGGATCTTCAGTTTTTTACATTGTGCCGCAAGATTGATACAACGGTTCACTACTTTTCTATCGAGCCCAAAACTGTTCTTATAATATTTCTTACCGATCTTTAAACAGGTAGGTTTTCCATCGGTGATCATGAAGATCTGTTTGTTCGGATTTTTTCTTCTTCTTAATATATCCATCGCCAGTTCCAGACCGGCAACTGTATTGGTGTGATATGGGCCCACCTGTAAATACGGAAGGTCTTTGATCTCAATACTCCAGGCATCATTTCCAAACACTACAATATCGATCGTGTCTTTGGGATATTTAGTGGTGATCAGTTCACTTAATGCCATCGCAACTTTTTTAGCCGGCGTGATCCTGTCTTCTCCGTATAAGATCATCGAATGAGAAATGTCGATCATCAACACAGTAGAGGTCTGTGTTTTAAAATCACTCTCCCTGATCTGCAGATCATCTTCCTGCATCGAAAAACTATCTATCCCATGATTGATCTGCGCATTGCGTATACTTTCTGTAAAATCTATCTGCTCCAGCATATCCCCAAACTGGAAAGGCCGGGTATCGGGGTTTAGTTCATCTCCCTGGCCCGGTTTAAAGGTCTGGTGATTGCCTTGTTTTGTTTTTTTCAGTTTCCCGAAGATCTCTTCGAGGCTTTTTTTGCGGATGGTCTGTTCAGATTTGCCGGTAATCGAAAAAGTTCCGTCCTGCGGATTCTCCTGCATGTAGCCATTCTGCTTCAGATCATCGATAAAATCACCCATTCCATATTCGTCGTTGGTGAGTTGGTATTTACGGTCCAGTTCATTCAGCCATTGCAGGGCTTCGCCCGCATCACCATTGGTGTAGGTGAGTAACTGCATAAACAGATCGAGCAGTTGTTCAAACTTGCTCTTGCCGTCTGCATTGGGGTCGAAATGAGTAAATCTGTGTCCGATCATAACTGTAAACTACAAAAAAGAATTACGCAATAAACGTGCTGGGTATTTATAACAGACAGATAACTGAAAGGTTGTCATACCCCAAAAGAAACAGCCGGGCAATAGTACCCGGCTGTTTACTTCTGTGTACTTATGGAAATCTATTTTTTATTACTGCCGTCTTTTACCGCTTTTCCGGTATCAGCTGGTGCCATCATTTTACCCGGTATCTGAATACGTGGGTTATAGATGGTCTGCATCTGCTCAAGGCCTTTCAGGTAGTTATCGGTCATCCGTCTTTCCTCCGACATATTCTCCCCTTTTTCACCACCCAATGAATTATAGTAATTCATTTGCTGCTCCATATCTTTTTTCACTGAAGCGGCTACTTTTTCTGCCAATGCTTTATCATCAGCCATATAACAGGCTTCCAGGAATAAAAGAGAATTACGGTTGTGCTGGTTGGCACGGCTTGTCATACCATAATCAAAATTACCCTGGTTAAGCATCTTATCTGCTTTCTCCAATACTTTACGGGCATCTTCTTTACGGCCTTTGGAAGCGAGGTCTACCGCCAGTTCTGCATAAGCAGTGCGGATGCTGTTTAGGTGACGGCGGTTCTCTTCATCAAAATAAACCCCTTTCACATTCGCATTTCCGAAACCGAATTTATTCATCACCTTATCCATCATGTAATCATCGTTCACACGGCTGTTCTCTACCGGTATCAACCGGAAGCTCAATCCATCCCTGCGGATATATTTATCAAAACCAAGGTCTGCACTTGGGTTGGTAAAGTAGATAGGTCTGTTCCATTTGTTAGCTGCGATAATATTCAGCAGTGCCAGATCATTCTTCACCAACGCGCCTTTCGGAATTTCAAAACGGAGTTCATTTACTACACTGTCTTTTGCATTTACGGTTCCGTTCTTCAATACCAATGCCTGATCTACCGGAACAGATACTCTTTTCACAGGATAGGTATTCAAAGGATCTCCGCCACGGGAATTATCCACTTTATCGGCATCATCGCTGCCTACATAATTCTTCATCATGTCGTACAGATCATAATACCTGTCTTGCGGAATATTTTCCTGCGGACGATACAAGATATAATCACGTTTACCGCCTTCAATCTGAGAAGGTGTCCAGATCACATCTATCGGATCACTCTGGTTTACTTTATAACGGAGTTCATTGATGTACCAGTCGATACCCAATAAACTGAAATTGATCACACGGATATCCGGACGGATACCTTCTACTTCCTGTGCATACCATAATGGGTAGGTATCGTTATCACCATAGGTAAATAAGATCGCATTCGGTGCGCAGCTTTCGAGGTAATCTTTCGCCAGATCACGTGGCAAAACTTTCTGGCTGCGGTCATGGTCATCCCATTCCTGCTGCGCCATGATGGCCGGTACTGCCAATAAGCAGATGACCGTAGCCAATGAAGCGGCAACCGACTGTGATAATTTTGAGCTTAACCAGTCTTTCACTTTCAACACACCCAATCCGATCCATACAGCAAATGCATAGAAACTTCCTACATAAGCATAATCACGCTCACGTGGCTGATAACCGGCCTGGTTAAGATAAAGTATGATCGCAAAACCCGTGAAGAAGAACAAGAGCATGTTTACCACACCATCATCCGATCTTTTCTTGAATTGATAGAACAGACCGATCAATCCCAGTATAAAAGGCAATGCAAATAATTTATTATTGGCTTTGTTGTTTTTCAGGCTGTCGGGCATGGTACTCTGATCACCATACATCAGGTTATCCACCGGTGAGATACCGGTGATCCAGTTACCATCTCTTACATTACCTGCAAACAATCCCTGGTTATCATTTTGTTTACCGGAGAAATTCCACATAAAATAGCGGAAATACATCCAGTAGATCTGGTAGCCACCAAAGAATTTGATATTATCCATCTGGGTAGGCGCTCTTTCATACTTGCCCTCTCTTGTTTTATTAATGCCTAAATAATAAGCATAATAATCCGCATGGTTCTGATCATTGCTCGGATCCCAAACCCTTGGAAATACCATCTTATCATCAGCTGAATACACATAATGTTTATCGGCACCCAGCTCTATATATTTATCTTTTGATTTCTGGTAACGCATACCAGAACTTTTCAGGTCAATCGGATCTGCCGTAAATTTCTGCCCGTAGAACAAAGGAAAATCTCCGTACTGGTCGCGGCCAAGATAGCCAACCAGGCTGATCGGATTATCCACGTTATACATATCAACGGATGGATTGGCATTACTACGGATCATGGTAGTTACGTAAGTACTATACCCAACCAGCATGAATGTAATACACCAGATGCCCAGGCGTAAATAAGACCAGGATTTTTTTGCGGCAAATTTCAATGCCCACCATAACGCCACTGCTACGATCACAAAGAAGAAAGCAAAACCGGAGAAGAAAGGCAACCCAAAACTGTTTACAAAAGTGCGGTCAAAAGCACCCGCCAGTTTTACGGTATATTGGATCACACCTACCTGTACCAATCCTACGATGATACAACCAATGGCAAAGAAGATATAGATACCGCCATTGTAGGCTTTCTTTTCTTTATTCCAGCGTTCTACTAAAAACAGGAGTCCAATACCTGCCAGGGTTCCAAAGATCACCAGTCCGGCCATGGTACCATCCAACGGATTATTCTCACTCGATTCAGCAGAGGCGCTGATCATGGCAAGTATAAAGGCAAGACCGCCGCCAATAGCTGCCAAACGCAGAAACCATTTGCGCAGTACTTCATAATTGAAGGTTTCTCTTCTGCGGAAATAATATACCATAACAATGGCAGGGATGGTCAAAAGGTTCAACAGGTGAACACCAATAGACAATCCCATCAGGAAGAATATTAATACGATCCATTTATCCGCACCCGGCTCATCTGCATGGTTTTCCCATTTCAGAATGGCCCAGAATACAATGGCAGTAAAGAAAGAAGACATGGCATATACCTCACCTTCTACTGCACTATACCAGAATGAATCACTGAATGTATACGCTAAAGCACCTACGGCACCGGCACCCATGATAGACCATGCCTGAGAAGAAGTGAGCACATCGATCGTTTTTACATTTACGATCTTACGGGCAAAATGGGTGATGGTCCAGAACAGGAAAAGAATGGTAAAAGCACTGGCCAAAGCACTCATTACGTTTACCGCTTTGGCGGCGGTCATGGGGTTATCCCCGAAAAGAACAATAAACACACGGCCCAGCAACACAAACAATGGTGCTCCCGGCGGGTGGGGTATCTGTAATTTGAAACAGCTGCTCACAAACTCACCGCAATCCCAGAAACTACCTCCTGCTTCTGCGGTTAAAATGTAAACGGTAGCGGCAATCAGGAATACTGCCCATCCTGTAAGGTTATTGATCTTCTTAAACTGCATCGGTTTTGGTTTTTTAAGACTGGCAAACATACCTTATTAATCGTAAAAAGGAAAATGGGGAAGAGGGTTTTATCTATTTTAAGAAAACGTTATAACCAAAGAACTGTCCGAAGTCTGGAGTTGGGAGTCTGGAGTGATTGCATGCATAGGATATCTTGGTTTTCTACTCCAGACGCCAGACTTCTAACTCCAGACTTGTATCTTTGCCCCCTCTATGGAAAAAAAGCGTACCGTAGCCTTTCATACCCTGGGTTGTAAACTGAATTTTTCGGAGACTTCTACCCTTTCCCGCATGCTGGAAACGGAGGGTTTTGAAAAAAGAGGATTTGACGACATGGTCGATGTGTACGTGATCAATACCTGCTCCGTAACCGATAATGCCGATAAGGAATGCCGTAGCCTCGTAAGACGGATTCAACGAAAATCGCCGGAGAGCTTTGTGGTGATCACGGGCTGTTATGCCCAGTTAAAACCGCAGGAGATCGCTTCTATTCCGGGGGTTGACCTGGTGCTTGGGGCTTCTGAAAAATTCAATATTGCCCAACATATCAGCGAACTGGCAAAGGGTGATGCCGCCAAAATATGCAGCTGCGATATTGAAGAAGTAAGTGGTTTCAATGCCTCTTTCTCTCAAAACGACCGTACCCGTACTTTTTTAAAGGTGCAGGACGGGTGTGATTATAACTGTTCTTTCTGTACCATCCCCATGGCAAGGGGTAAGAGCCGGAGTGATTCTATTGCCAATGTACTGGCCAATGTGGAAGAAATAGCCAAAGGGGGCGTGAAAGAAGTGGTGCTCACAGGTGTCAATCTGGGCGATTTTGGCAAGGGACCTGATGGGGAAGATAAAGCAGGTGAGAACTTCTTCGACCTGGTAAAAGCACTGGATGCCGTTAAAGGCATTGACCGTTACCGGATCTCTTCCATCGAACCCAATTTATTGACCAATGAGATCATTGAATTTGTTGCCAACAGCGATAAGTTCATGCCGCATTTCCATATCCCGCTCCAGAGCGGAAGTAATGAGGTGTTGTCTTTGATGAGAAGGCGGTATAAAAGAGAATTGTATGCCGAAAGGGTGAAGCTGATCAAAACATTAATGCCCCATTGCGCTATTGGTGTGGATGTGATCGTTGGTTTTCCGGGCGAGACCGATGCCTGTTTTAAAGAGACCTTTGATTTTCTGCATTCACTGGATATTTCCTACTTACATGTTTTCACCTATTCAGAAAGGGATCATACCAAAGCCCTCGAGATCAAACCGGTGATCCCTGTTTCTGTTCGTAATGAAAGAAACAAGACCCTCCGCAATCTCTCGTATATGAAGATGCAATACTTCACAGAGCAGCATAGCGGCCAAACCAGAAAGGTTTTATTTGAAGCTTTTGAGAAGAACGGAATGATGGAAGGGTATTCGGATAATTATATCCGCATTACAACACCGTATAGAACTGAATGGGCGAATAAGATCGTTGATTGGAAACTGTAGCCCTTTGAATATCGAATATTGAACAAGGAATTTTGAATGATGAAGTGAATACAACTTCGATATTCAAGATTCCTTGTTCAATATTCATTATTGTATAGGTGATAAAAACTCTGCGGGAAACTCCACCACCATCACCTGCCCCAGACTTTCGAGTTTTACATAAACTTTTTTCTTTCCTCCACGCAATACGGTTCCTTCATTGCCCATGAATACACCGTGGTTTACTTTGATCTTTGTTTCTTCTTTAAATCCTTCCTGAGAAATAATGAAGATACTGGCGTCTTTTTCTGAGAGGTATCTTTTAATGGTCTCGATCTCTTCCGTTTTGATCACCGCAGGTTTACCCAGATAGTGAACAAAATTGAGTACACCGTCTGTCATCAAGACCTTACTACGTTCTGTATCATCTATATGTACAAATACATAGGATTTGAACAAGGGGTCTTCAATGATCTTCTTACGGTCGCTCCACTGCCTTTCAATTTTCTGCAAAGGGCACCAGCTTTCAACCCCTTTCCGGATCAGGACCGTATCGATCTTTTTCTCCCAGCGGGGTTTTGTATATAAAGCATACCATTTCTTCTCTGGTGGCATTACAATCAAATTTTACTTTCAAACATTATGTTCGTTTGCCAAAGCAAGTTACATTATTTCAAAACAGTCTGCACCTGCGCATGTACCAGGTCGCTCACAACGCCTATCGTTTCACTGATGTGCATATCTGATTTCAGTGACTTTAACCAAGCCTGATAAATTTCGCCGCGTTGCACGTTAGCATTATTAAAATACTTTTCCTTATCAACGGCCATGGCCTGTACATCCATCTCCTGCTTGCTTTTCAATAGGGTATTGTTCTGGTTAACGGTATTCATTACCTGTTTCTGACGCGCACGATATTGTTCCATGTTCAGGCTGATCGGTGTTTCATTATTCTTAGACAGCCATTGTAAATTGCTGTTTAACAGGTTGAGAGAAGCATTGCTTTTGATCTTATCATTCTCTTTCTTGATCACCGTTTCAAAACCGGTTGTGTTCTGCCATGTCTGGTAAGGAGCTTTGGGGATCTCATCATAAGGCAATGCACTTGCATTGTCTTTTTCACGTCCTTTATAATATTCATAAGCATCCGGCAGGATAATATCCGGAACAATTCCCTTCAATTGTGTAGAGCCACCATTTACGCGATAGAATTTCTGGAAAGTCAAAGTCATAGCTCCCAGGTCTGTACGGCCGCTATATAAATCGTTACGGTTGCCAAAAGGTATCTGGCGTTGTACCGTTCCTTTTCCATAAGTAGATGTACTACCGATTATGATCCCTCTTTTATAATCCTGAATGGCACCTGCAAAGATCTCACTGGCAGAAGCACTGAATTCATTTACCATTACAGCCAGTGGACCATCATATAAAACAGACTCATCATCATCCCGCCAGGTGCTCTGGTCTACTTTTCCGCTTCTTTCTTTTACCTGCACAACAGGACCGCTCTTGATGAAGAGTCCTACCATTTTCACTACTTCATATAAAGAACCGCCACCGTTATTACGAACATCGATCACGATACCTTTTACGTTTTCTGCTTTCAGTTTTACCACTTCCTGGGCCACATCTACCGAGCAGCGGTGGTCGTTGGCTTCTTCAAAATTGGCATAGAAATCAGGGATATAGATATAACCGATCTTATCTGTTCCGTTCATGATCACGGCACTTCGTACATTCAGTTCTTCCTGTTTTACTTCCTCACGGATGAGGGAGATCACTTTCACAGATCCATCCTGTTTTTTGATGGTAAGCCTCACTTCTGTATCCTTGTTACCGCGGATCAGTTTAACCGCATCCTGTGTATCATAGCCTGCAATATCTACCGGCTCTTCTTTTCCCTGCGCAACTTTGGTGATCACATCACCCACTACCACTTCTTTTGATTTCCAGGCTGCCAGACCGGTAACAATACTTGCGATCTTAACGCCTGCATCATCTTTTTGCAGGGTGGCACCAATACCATAGAATTTTCCGCTCATCCTTTCGTCAAAAGCTCTTTTTTCTATCGGAGGAAAATAATCACTGTGCGGGTCCATCAGGTTGGTGATCACATTCACAAATGAATTAAAACGGTCGTCTTCTTTGAATGTTTTCTGGATACGGTCATAGGTCTCGTCCATCACCTTCAATACTTTAGCACGCGCTTCTCTTTCAAGGGTACTATCTGCTTTTACCACAAAATCTTTCTGGCCTTTGCTCTTCTCGCGGGTTTCGATCAGATCAACATATCGCTCGAGTGTGTAGAGCTTCAGTTTTTTTCTCCATCTTTCTTTACGCACTTCTTCTGTTGCGGCGAAAGACATTTTTTCAGGATCACCATCTGTTGACTCGTCTTTGGTAAATTCAAAAGGCTTAGCCAGAATTTCTTTATAGATGGCCATCGCATCGGTGATGCGTTTATCATAAATAGCACTAACCGCCGGTGCAAATTCTATGGCTGCACCATTGATCTCATCATCGATGGTGGTTTCGTATTTTTTCAAAGCCGCAATATCGGAAGCCAGAAAATGCGTTTTATCGCCATCCAGTTCATCAATGAATTTTTTGAAAACCTGTTTCGAAAAATCATCGTTGATAATTTTAGGACTATAATGCACTTCTTTCAGGATAGACCCTACACTTTGCAATAAACGTTCCCTTTGGGTTAGAATGATACCCGAACCACCAATACCGGAACTCCTGAACGCGAAGAACAAACCGCCAAACATAATGATGGCGAGCAACAATAGACCTTTTCTACTCTTCATAAATTGCGTAAATTTTTGCATGATAAGTTTCAAAAATAACCTAAAAAGATGTTTAGGTCATCACCATTTCACCCCAATTAACAAAGGTTTTGATAGGCGGCAGGCAAAAAGAGTTTAAAAATCAGTTTTCCGTGAAGGGTATTTGCCTTATTTTTGCCATCCAATAAAAATGGAGGGCGTAGCTCAGTTGGTTAGAGCGTTAGTTTGTGGCACTAAAGGTCGGGGGTTCGAGACCCCTCGTTCTCCCTTAAGAAAACCTATTCCGCCTTTAGAGCTGGATAGGTTTTTAAATTTTATAGCATGCATTTAGGTCTTTTCCTGATTCCCTTCCTTTCGGCTTTTATTGGCTGGTTTACCCTCTGGTTAGCCATCAAAATGCTGTTCAGGCCAAGAAATTCGATAAGGGTGCTGGGTTTCAGCTTACAGGGCATTTTTCCCAAAAGGCAAAAACAGATCGCTGAAAGTGTGGCCAAAATGGTTAATGAGGAGTTCTTTTCCCTTGATTTTATCGAACAGAAAATTGCCGATCCTGCCGCACTGGAGAAGATCATGCCGGTGATCGAAGAACATATCGACCATTTTTTACGGGTAAAACTGGCCAAAAAGATGCCGATCGTGAGCATGTTCATCGGCGATAAGACCATTAATGAGATGAAATCGGTGTTCATGGACGAACTGGGCGAACTTTTCCCGGTGATCATGAAAAACTATGTGGGCAGTTTGAAAGAGCAGATAGATATTGAGGGTATGGTTACAAAAAAACTGGGCAATTTTGCACCTGAAAAATTAGAACTGATTGTATATCAAGGACTTTCGAAAGAATTGCGTCTTTTAGGCCTGTTTGGCGCCATGATCGGTTTTTTGATCGGTCTGGTGCAACTATTGATGGTCTGGCTGATCTGATTACCGATAAAACCGGGTAGTCACCGACAAAACAGCATTTTCTACCCTTCATTTTCCAACTTTGTCCATTCAAATTTGTCATATTACCGTTGGTGTAATGAAAAACAAGGGAGAAGGGCTTGCATCGCAACTTTGCATAATATAATACGAATATAAATCATGAGAAAAATTTTAACTGTAGTTGTTCTGAATCTGATGTGCCTGGTGGCAATTTCGCAAATGCCCGGAGGTATGCGTGCCGGGGGTGGTGCCAATGCCCAAAATATGAATATGGGCCATTTTTATGGTAAGCTGGTTGACAGTAAGACCAATAAAGCCATAGAGTCTGTAACCGTTCAGTTGCTCGGCAACAAATTTGATACGGCTACCAAGAAAATGAAAGAAGTGATCTTCAGTACCCTGATCACCAAGGCCAATGGTAATTTCAGCTTTGATAATTTACCCATTTTCGGAAACTTTAAACTGAAGATCAGTGCGCTGGGATATACAGCAAAGGATCTACCGATCAGTTTTGGTATTAAAATGCCTACCGGTGGTGGTGCCAATGCTGCTGGTGGTGGTGCTATGCAACAAGCCATGGCAATGGCAGATAAAGACCTGGGTAATATCAAAATGGAAGCTTCTGCTACCGACCTGGGTAATGTAACTGTTACTTCCACTTCCAAACCTCAGTTTGAACTGGGTATCGACAGAAAAATATTCAATGTAGACAAGAACCTGGTTAGTACCGGACAAACCGCTACAGAGATCATGAAAAGTATCCCATCATTGAATGTGGATATTGATGGTAATGTAACCATGCGTAATGCAACCCCTACTATTTTCATTGATGGAAGGCCAACTACTTTAACACTCGATCAAATCCCTGCCGATATTATCGACAAAGTTGAAATGATCACCAACCCCGGTGCAAAGTTTGATGCATCTGGTGGAAATGCCGGTATCCTTAATATTGTTTTGAAAAAGAACAAGAAAGTAGGTTATAACGGTAGTATCCGTACCGGTGTTGACTCACGTGGAAAAGGAAATTTTGGTGGCGATCTGAATATCCGCCAGAACAAAGTGAATTTCTCGCTGAGTGCCAATTACAACCAGCGTAAATCTATTTCTGATGGTATCACCAGCAGGGATAATATACTTACCACACCCAGCAGTGTATACAATACGAGTCATGGTGTGAATACCGGCTTCTTTGGTTTCTTCCGTGGCGGTATGGATTATTTTGTAGATAACCGAAATACCATTTCCATTGCGGGTAACTATATGAAAGGCCAGTTTGATAACGACCAGATGCAGAAAGTGGATTCAACGATCAAAGGTGTTTATTCATCTTATAACAGGATCGCAACCATAAGTCAGGCAGTAATGGAGAACCTGGGAACACAGATCAGCTACAAACACAATTTTGCCAAGAACGGTCATAATATCTCTGCCGATTTTAACTATAACTCAAATAATAACCATAGCGACGCGATTATCAATACGCAGACCTATTATACCAATGATGCTTTCAAAGGTCTGGCGCTGCAACAACAGACCAAGGGAAGCGGAAGCACCAAGAACTATACAGGTCAGATCGATTATGAGAACCCGATTTCTGATGATACCAAGTTTGAAGCAGGTGGCCGTACAGCGATCAGGGATTTTAGTAATATGAGCGATCAGTACCGTTATGATTATACCACCAATTCCTATATATTGGTTCCGTTGATCAGTAACAAGTATAAGTTCACAGATATGGTATCTGCAGCTTATGCTACCTATAGCTTTAAAGTGAAAAAATGGAGCTATCAGATAGGTGTACGTGCAGAAAGTTCTAATTATACGGGTACTTTGCTGAACGCAAAGGGTGCAGATTCTGCCACATTTAAAGTAACGTATCCGTTAAGCCTTTTCCCAAGTGCTTTCGTTACGTATAAGATAGATGACAAGCAGGATTTCCAGTTGAACTATTCACGTCGTGTGAACCGTCCTAACTTCTTCCAGTTAATGCCTTTCCCTGATTATTCAGATCCACAGAATATCAATATCGGTAATGCAGGATTGAAACCGGAGTTCACCAATTCATTCGAGGTTTCATATAATGATGCTTATACACGAGGGGCGAATTTCCTGGCTACTGTATTCTTTAAACATACAACTGACCTGATCACCCGTTATGTGTACAGGGATAAGAATGGTTTAACCAGTGGCGACAGTGCCTATTTCAATACCTATATCAATGCCGATTACAGTTATTCATACGGAGTGGAACTGACCAATAAAATGGCCGTGACCAAATGGTGGGATCTTACTTTGAACGTGAATCTTTTCAACTCAAAGATCAATGCAACCGTTCCCGGACAGAACCTCAGTAATTCATTGGTAAGCTGGTTTGGAAAAATGAACAGCAACTTTAAAGTATCCAAAGGATTATCTGTACAGTTGAGCGGCGATTACCAGGCGAAAACTGTATTACCTCCTAACTCAGGCGGTGGCGGTATGCGCGGTGGTGGTGGTGGCGGTATGATGTTTGGGGGCGGACCACAGTCAACCTCACAAGGTTATAACCTGCCACGTTATGGATTTGACCTCGCTATCCGTAAAGACTGGACCTGGAAGAACGGCCAAAGTGGATCTTTAACCCTGAGTATGAATGATATCTTCAAAACACAGGTATTTAAATCATATTCTGAAAGTACATATTTCACACAGACCAGTGAAAGAAGAAGAGACCAGCAGATGCTGCGTCTGAACTTCAGCTACCGCTTTGGTAAGTTTGATGCTACTTTATTCAAACGTAAGAATACAAAAGCAGACCAGAGTGGTGGAGCAGAGATGATGCAGCAGTAATTTTAATTAAAAATTAGAAATTAATAATTAAAAATTGAAGAGCCGCTTGATTGCAATCAAGCGGCTCTTTTGTGCAGCAGACCTTAGGTTTGATGTTTGTGAGTAATTACAATTCCACAACAACATCTAATTCTTAATTCTTAATTTCTAATTTTTAATTATCTGTTCTTCCCTGTGAGCATTGGCACAAAGGAGAATTGCTCGAAAGCTTCTTCGGTGATGCTGCCGTCGGCTTCTTTGGTGAGGCGGAGCATGCGTTGTGAATCGCCTTCGTCTACGGGGATCACCATCATACCACCGGGTTTCAATTGCTGGATCAATTTGGGCGGAATAAAGGGTGCTGCGGCAGTAATGATAATTTTATCAAAGGGTGCAAATGTGGGCAGGCCTTCAAAACCATCTCCAAAAAAGAATTTGATATTAGGGTATTTGTTCCTGAAATAATAATCCTTCTGCAGATCATATAATTTTTTCTGACGCTCGATGGTAAATACCCGTGCTCCTAATTCTGCCAGCACGGTTGTTTGATAAATACTGCCTGTTCCTATCTCCAGCACTTTTTCTGAACGCTTTATCTGCAGGAGTTGCGTCTGGTAAGCAACCGTATAAGGCTGTGAAATGGTTTGCGACTCCCCTATCGGGAAAGCGCGGTCTTCATACGCGATCTTATCAAAAGCGGAATCAAGAAAATAATGGCGGGGGATGGCATTGATAGCGTCCAGTACCTGTTCATCCGTAATGCCTTTTTCTTTTAATAGATCCACCAGCCGCTTGCGGAGTCCTTTGTGCTGGTATGTATCCTCGTATGTTCTCATAGCAGTACGAATATACAGCTAAGAAAGATGAGAGAAACGGGCAATCGGGGTGGTGCAAAAAGAAAATGATGGACAGAAGTTATTCAGAGGGACGGTTCTGATGAAAACAAAAAAGCCGCAGATTCGCAGATTTGCATTCAATCATCTGCGAATCTGCGGCAGTAAAATATGCTTATTTCAAATTCATATCCTCAATAATGGATTTGATCTTATTCTCAAGAACAGCAAAAGTTGCATCATAGGCATCCTTGCTTTCGAGCCGGGTATTTACGCTGAAATAGAACTTGATCTTGGGTTCGGTACCGGAAGGGCGGGCAGAGATCTTGGTGCCATCTGCCGTTACAAACTGCAATACATTACTCTTAGGCAATTCGATCTTCCAGGTTTCACCGGTTACCAGATTGGTACCTTTCTGTAATTGATAATCCAGCAGGGTAGTTACCTGTGCACTGCTGATAGTTTTAGGTGGATTATTTCGGTATCCTTCCATCATATCAGCGATCTCCTTTTGACCGTTCATTCCTTTTTTGGTAATGCTGATCAGGTTCTCATAATAAAATCCATACTGCACATAGAGTTCTATCATCTTATCAAAAAGAGATTTTCCCCGGTTCTTTTCATAGGCTGCCATTTCACAAAGGATAGCAACAGCACTAACGGCATCTTTATCGCGGATCTGGTTGCCGATCATCAAACCAAAACTTTCTTCGCCACCGATCACATAATTCTTCTGGCCATCAAGTTCTTTGATCTTTTCGGCTATCCATTTAAAACCGGTGAGTACGTTGTAGCAGTCCACACCATTTTGTTTAGCCACCTGATTGATCATTTCCGTAGTAACGATAGTAGTGATCACCATGTCATTGGGTTGGGCAATACCTTTGGCTTTGCGGGCTTCCATCATATAGGTGAAAGCCAGAACAGCTGTCTGGTTACCGTTCATTAATACCCATTCACCTTTGTGGTTCTTTACACCAATACCCACACGATCGGCATCAGGATCAGTACCCAGTAAAATATCCGCATCCAGCTCTTTGGCTTTTTTGAGACCGATACTCATGGTCTCACTTTCTTCAGGGTTCGGATAGCTTACGGTTGGGAAATTTCCATCAGGAGTGGATTGTTCTTCAACAATGGTCACATTGGTAAATCCATAAAGTTTCAATACTTCAGGCACCAGGGTAATTCCGGTTCCGTGAATTGGAGTATATACGATCTTCAGATCATGTTGTTTGGCAATTACATCCGGATACACACTCAATCCCTTCACCATTTCCATATAAGCATGATCCATATCCTTACCGATGAGTGTGATATTGGCACTGCCTCCTTCCCATTTCACATCATTCACACTGGTAATACCTTCTACTTCTTTGATCACATTCACATCGTGGGGTGGTACCAGTTGACCTCCATCATTCCAATATGCTTTATAACCATTATACTCCTTTGGATTATGGGATGCCGTACAAACCACACCCCCTTTGCATTTCAGGTTCCTGATCGCAAAACTCAATTCAGGCGTAGGACGCAGAGATTCGAATAAGAATACTTTAATACCATTGGCCGCAAATACATTGGCCGTAGTTTCTGCAAAGAAGCGGCTGTTGTTTCGGCTATCGTGTGCAATGGCCATACGCACTTCCTCGTTGCCATAGGTCTTCTTCAGGTAATTGGCAAAGCCCTGCGTAGCCATGCCGATGGTATATTTATTGATCCGGTTGGTACCCACCCCCATAATACCTCGTAAACCACCTGTACCAAATTCGAGGTTACGGTAAAAAGCATCAGCGAGTTCGTCGGGGTTTCCGGCCTGTAATGCAATAATGGCATCTTTAGTAGCCTGGTCGTAGTTTCCATTGACCCACAGATTGATCTTTTCCTGAATGGCAGCGTCCATAGTAAATTATTTTAGTTGATCCTGATCCAATTAGACGACAAGTTTATGAATAATTTTTCCAATTTCAACCCCAATCAGCAGAACTCTGGTGAATTACTGATTATGTTTGAGGTAGTGAAGAAGATCCTGTTCATACTATTTCTATTGCACAGCCTTTCAGGTTTATGTCAGGACAGTACGCATGAAGCCATTTCCACAATGCCTTTTTCCTCAATCCCTAAGAACAAGACACGTATATATATTGCTGCAGCCGGTACGGCTGTATTTTATGGATCCAGTTTGGCAGCACTATCTAATACCTGGTACAAAAGATACCCCCAAACCTCCTTCCATTTTTTTAATGATAATGATGCCTGGTTTCAGATGGACAAAGCGGGTCATATGTTCAGTGCCTATACCACCGGAAAAATGGGTACGGAGTTCTGGCGTTGGGCCGGGCTTTCCAGAAAGCAACAGACCATTGCAGGAGGGTTAAGCGGGGCGGCTTTCATGACAGTGATTGAAGTACTTGACGGGTTCTCTGCGGGATGGGGTTTCAGCATCGGAGATATGACTGCTAATTTGGCCGGAAGCAGTTTATTCATTGCTCAGCAGCTGGCATGGAATGAACAAAAGATACAGGTTAAATTTTCCTTCCATTCCAATAACTACTCCGATGAAGATCTGAATGTAAGGGCTAATTCCCTTTTTGGGAGAAGAACGATTGAGCGGATGATCAAGGATTATAATGGCCAGACCTATTGGTTGAGTATCAATCTCAAATCCTTTGCAAAGAAATCGAACCTCCCTGCCTGGCTGAATATTGACCTGGGCTTTGGGGCGGAAGGCATGTTTGGCGGAACCGAAAATGTTTTGAAAGACTCAAATGGCAATATCGTGTGGGACCGAAGGGATGTTCCCCGATTCAGAAGATGGTATCTCTCGCCCGATATAGACCTCACGCGCATCAAGACCAAAAGTAAGTTCCTGAGAACCACCTTCTTTCTC
>CANGOX010000026.1 GCA_947455605.1 Chitinophagaceae bacterium | reverse complement strand
TATTAGTAAGACACATTTTGGTGAGATAATTAAAACCATCATCATACACTACAAAAATATCCGGTTGATAAGTATTGATCTTTTCGGTTATGAGTTCCGGACTTTTCAGGAACATGGTATCAAACAAAGACACTTCATATCCATGCTCCCGCATCCAGGAAGCAGCATAGATAGTTCCCAATGGGGCATAAGGCTGGCCCGTTTCCCATTGCTTGGGATCGAAACGTAAAAAATAGGAGTGTGAAAAAAGTATACGTTTCATGAGTAATATTAAATAAGTCCCGCCCTCGGCGGAAGATTAAGATAACAAACACATTTTAAACAGGTAGGGTTATTTTGCATATCCAGTTCTTTGCGAAACCGGTAAGCTTTCTCTCCGTTTAAAATTTTTTCCAATGATTCATCCCGGATATTACCCATGGCTTCATGAAAAAAACAAGGCCTTACTGTTCCATCCGCTTCAATCACTGCAGATACCCAGGGTGCATTACATTTTTTATACGGAAACAGATTCAACCCATGTATCGCACCATAATGTGCAACAATTTTCTGCAATTTCTCGGGCGTTTCGGCAATAAACCCTTCTTCAAACTGCTTCTTGTATTGATCTTTTATCTGATCAAGAATTTCCTGCAATTCAATCAATTCGGCTGTATCCGGTAAAATGTCCAGCTGTCTTTCCTTTGTCCACACAACCTCTCTGTTAAACGCATTGCTGCTGATATCTGCAGGTAAAAAACTGATCCCATCCAATCGCATTGCTATCGCACTGGCAATAATAGACGGCCATTTCCGGTAATTCAGTTTATGGATCACCGAACGGGCTGTGATGGAAAAATCAGGTCGGATACTTTTTATCGCCTGAATACCTTCTGTCATTTTATGAAAAGCCCCCGGAATATTGCGGATGCGGTTATGCAGTTCTTCATCACCATCAAGCGATACAATGATATCATCCGTCCATTTTACCAGATCTGCTGCATGGCGTTGTAAGGTGAGTCCGGTTGACAATACAGTGATCCGTATATTTTCTTTCTTCAATATTTCACAGAAACGGAAAAAGTTGGGATTGAGTAAGGCTTCGCCACCCGACATCAATACCTGTTGTGTGCCCATTTTACGAAAGGTGTTCATTAAACCTTCTACATCTTTTTCTGTAAGCTGCTTCAGGTTCTTATTACCCTTCCAGATATCACACATCACACACAGACAATTACAGGCACTGTGCGGCATTAAGATCACGATCGGCAACGCAGAGATCTTATCTGTTTGCAGTGTGCGGTATCGCCGGTAAGTATGAATTACTGTTGATGCCGGCATATCATGAACGATTATCTTTTTGAATGCAGATCCAATGATAGGGCACCGATTGTCTTGAAAATATTTGCCAGAATGAATCCGGATTATACAGGATCGTATGATTGAAATGCGCAAGATCACCAAGGCTATGATGAAAATAATGATAGGCCATTTCGGGATACCCCATCGAACTGAAATAGTCAGCGGATCTGTTATTCAATCCCTTCATTGCTTTCAAAGGATAAAACCTGGTATCAGTAATATGGATCTCGCCGTTGGGGTTGAGGTATTGTAAACAGAGTTCCAGGATCTCGTCCGGGGAACGGAAATATTGTAAAGTATCTGCCAGCACAATAACATCAAATTTTCTGTCTCCTAAAACGCCTGTCTCAACATCCCCATACATGAATTTCATTTTCTGACAATCATTGAAAACCCTTGCGGCCTGTTGCAGTTCTGTGAAATTAATATCAATACCCAATACCCGGCTCCTGGGAATGGCAGATAAACGGTTAGATAGCCAACCATTACCACAACCTATCTCCAGTATCTGTAATGCTTTTTTCTTGTTCGCCAGATATGTGATCAGTTTATGACTGGAATTTTTCCTGTACAACCATTCCTTATAGTGAGGGTGTGATGTATCGCAGGCAGGTAATTGTTTTACTTCTTCATCTGAGTAGATCCTTTTTTCCTTATTGCGCAGGCCTATATACCTTTTCTCAAAAAAGTAATCCGGCTTTGTAAAACCAGGTACATATAAATTGGTTAATATGGCTGAATCGGGGAGTGGTATCATGATCAGAATCCTTGAATTTCAGGTTGACGGTATTTCCAGAGCCGGTGTAATAATTTGATCTCGTATGGGTATTGATAAAAGCCGGTGTTATAACGTAATCCGGATACAAACTTCACCAATTTACGTTTAACCTGGTTTAAGCGGATATCTGATACGGTAGGGTAATAACCATTTAATACAGTCTCAAAATTTCTGATCTTAAGGATCATCTCTGGTGTTAACCAAGGGGTCAAAGGATTTTTACGGAGATCAAATTTTTCCCAGATGGGTTCGATCCAGTCTTCCAGTTTTTGTGGAAATTCAAATCCATTGGCAAGAACCTGTTTATATAATTCAGATCCTTCTGATGGTACTGGGCTGTAAGTATATATAATGATCTCAGCTTCGGGATTGATGGATTTTATTTTTTTGATGAAGTTGATATCAAACTCGATCTGCTCCATTACTTCTTCCGGTGTGGGTGCAGGCATGCCGAGTACAAAAGAATATTCAGGAATGATATCAAATTTTTTCATGCGTTCAGCAAACCTTGCGATCTGTTCGCCGGATTGGGTACCACCCTTATCCATCTGCTTCAGGATCTTATCATTGCCGGTTTCGGCACCAAAAAAGATCATCTTACAACCCGATTCGCGCAGGAGGGCTATGGATTCATCCTTGTATTTATCAATGGTATCGATCCGTCCTTCTCCCCACCAGGTCATGTTTTCTTTTTTGATCAGTTGCGAAAACTCATTGGTACGCTTCTCTGATACAAAGAAATTATTATCATGAAATTCTATCGCATCAGCTCCCCATTTATCTTTCAGGTATTTGATATCATTATATACCAGCTGCGCCGATTTAGCTTTCCATCTCGCTTCATAAATAGGAACCACGGCACAAAAAGAACAGGTAAAAGGACACCCGATGCTCGAATGATAAGCAATGGTGCGGTTACCCAGGTAAGTCTTGCCCAGGTATTTTTCCATATAATACAACTGATCGAGTTTATCGTAAGGAAGCGGGTTCAGGGTATCCTGTTCAATCAGGTCTTCTTTGGCATTCTTCACGATCGTATCACCGGTTCTGTATACCAGGTTTTTGATCAGTTCATAGGGTGTATGATTTTCCAGGGCATTGATCAAAGCAGGAAATGCATGGTCGCCCGGACCATTGATGGCAAAATCTACATAATCAGATTCGATCACTACTTTATAATGATTGGAAGGAAAATAGCCTCCCCAGATCATCGTTGTTCCCGGAAAATTTGCTTTGATCTTTTTTGCTAATGGGATAGCCTGTTTTAACTGCGGGCCAGGCATTACCGTAAATCCGATATAAGGATAATCTCCTGTTGCCAGATATTTAGCCATAGCGGCATAAGGATCGGCTTCCCGGTTACCATCAACAATCACCCATTCGTACATCCCTTCTATGGATGCCGCAATATTCATGATCGAATTGGGGATCCGGTATTTGGCGTTGGCACTTTTTGGGTTGAATAAAAGGACCTTGTTCATAGAATCATTTGAGGCTCAGTAGCTAAACGATAATTGATAAAGGAGGGTTGCCTGCTTAATTGATTAATTCCGGGATGAAGCGGCAATAGAAAAACGCAGTAACTTCAAATTATGTCAGTAACCGCCATCCTGAAAAAATACATCCGAAAGCTAATACCCGTAAGGGTTTCAGAGACCGACCCCGAAAAAGCCTATGATCTGTGGGCAGCCGCTTATGATGCCCAACCCGATAACCTGATGCTGGCATTGGATGAGGAATTATTTACAGAATTACTTGATGGTGTAACATTGAACAATAAGCAAGTGGCCGATATTGGATGTGGCACCGGCAGACATTGGCAAAAGCTCATTAACAAAGCCCCGGCCGAACTCATCGGTTTTGATGTATCCAAAGAAATGCTTCTTGTGCTGCAACAGAAGTTTCCCGAACAGAAAACGGTTCGTTTAAATGATCATCATATAAACCTGCCCGATGCCTCCTGTGATATCATCTTGTCTACTTTAGCCCTGGCCCATATACCCGAAGCCGGCAAGGCATTGGCAGAATGGGAGCGGGTATTGAAACCCGGCGGTGAGATACTCCTAACAGATTACCATCCCGACGCACTGGTACGGGGGGGTAACCGTACCTTCAAACATGAGGGGAAGCTGGTGGCCGTGAAGAATTATGTTCATAGTATTCAGAGCGTTATACAGATTGCGAAGCAACTGAATCTGGAGCCCTTACGTATTACCGAAAGAAAGATCGACGAGCGGGTAAAATCGTTTTACGAGAAACAAAATGCATTGGCCGTTTTTGAAAAATTCAAAGGTGTGCCCATCATTTACGGTATTCATTTAAAAAAGAAACATGCTCCTGCGTAATGTTTGCATAGTTGGGGAAGAAGATAGATTGCCGAAAGAACTATGGGTTGAGCGCAATACAATCCAGGCAGTTTTACCCACAGGCGCATTAAAACAGGATATTGAAAAGAAAAAAGCGATCGTATTCAACAATGCCATCGCATTTCCCGCGCTGGCCAATTCGCACGAGCATCTCGATTTCAACCTCTTTCCGCCCATAGGCAATAAAGTATATGCCAATTACCGCGAATGGGGGAATGATATTCATCTCCAAAATAAACCGGCAATAAATGAGGTCTTACAGATTCCCCAACATTTAAGGACCCAATGGGGTATCTATAAGAATCTACTGAATGGATTTACCAGGGTTGTTAACCATGGCGATACACTTCCTATTGCAGATCCTTTGATCCATGTTGAACAACAGCATCCAAGTTTGCATTCTGTGGGCTTTGAGAAGAACTGGAAATGGAAATTGAACAGACCCGGCAAAAAAAATCTCGCATATGTGATCCATACAGGAGAGGGTACCGATGCTGTTGCCACAAATGAAATTGAAGAACTGATCCGCTGGAATTTTTTCAGGAAATCATTGGTGGGTGTTCATGGGGTGGCCATGACATCAGACCAGGCTCGGTCGTTTAAAGCATTGGTATGGTGCCCCGCTTCCAATTATTTCTTACTCGATCATACGGCAGATATCAAACAGCTAAAACATAATACCCGCATTTTATTCGGCACAGATTCAACCCTTACCGCTGGCTGGAATATATGGGAACAGTTAAGATTGGCCAGGGTTTCAGGAATGCTTTCAGATAAGGAATTATTTCACAGTGTAACACATACGGCTGCATCGGTATGGGGATGGGATCATTACGGATCTCTCAAAGAAGGATCGATAGCTGATATTGTGATAGCCCGAAAAAATGGGATACAAAACAGCATGGATGCCTTTTATGCGGTTAATCCAGAAGATCTGCTATTGGTTGTACACCAGGGAAAGATCCGCTTATACGATTCTTCATTAGATGAACAGTTAACTGATGCAGGTATGCAATCCCCGATGTTCAGCAGGATCCAGATCAAAGGCAGTGTTAAATCGGTTGCGGGAGATCTACCGGCGCTGATGCAGCAGATACAAAAACATCACGCTGCTGCGCTTCTATCACCTATTCAATTGGTGCCATAATGGGTTCCCTGAAATTGGTAGATATTACTTTTCATGCCAATACCGAATACCCGGATACGGAAGCGCTGATCAAAGCACAACAGAGTTCACTCAATTACGTGCCGGTGATCAAGGATAAACTGCAGATAGAAGTAATCAAACATCTGGATAATCCACAAACCTTACTAAAAGAACAAACAGGGTTTCGTTTCTTTCATGCAAAGAATTACTTTTTCTACATTCCTTTTCAAACACTCCGTTATCTCAAAAACCGGCAACCCGATATTGTTTTGGTGCAGGGATTGCAATTTCCCTTTCAGATATTGGTGATGAAATGGTTTCTGATTAAGAAGACAAAGATCATAGTCAAGCACCATGCCGATCATCCACCCAAATGGCCAAAGAAAATATTTCAGAAAATAGCTGATCGTTATACAGATACCTACCTCTTTACCTCTTTGGGCAATGCAAAAGAATGGGTTGATACAGGGTCGATCAGCAACTTTGAAAAAGTATATGAGCTGCCTGCCACGTATACTTCTTTTTCAAAACTGGATAAAGCTGCTGCCCAACAAAAATTGGGAATGCATGCAGGACTGCATTATCTCTGGGTGGGCAGGTTAGATGCGAATAAAGATCCTATGACAGTTCTATCTGCATTTGAAAAATTTACCGGCGATCATCCCGGTACCTCTCTGCATTTTATTTACCAATCTGCAGAATGTCTGCCACAAATGAATCAATGGATAGCAGCACATCCTTTTTTAGCGGATTTTATTTTTCTGCATGGCTATATACCTTATGCGGAATTACCTATATGGTACAGTGCTGCCGATTTTTATATTTCTGCAAGTCATCGCGAAGCGGGTAGTGCGGGATTGCTGGAAGCAATGTCATGCGGTTGTATTCCTATTGTAAGTTCTATACCCCCATCCTTGAAAGTGATCAGCGATGGAAAGTTTGGTCTTTATTTTGAACCCGGTAATGCTGTCGAACTGGCCGGGCAATTAACAGATTCGGTAAGCATCCCTTATGAGCAATTTTCAAAAGAGGTCCGGTCACATTTTGAAAAAGAATATTCTTTGCCGGCTATCACAGAAAAACTGTATCAGCTTTGTGTTGCTTTAACTGCTGTATAATTCCATGAATGCTTTCGCAGTATCTTCCATGGTATACGGCAACACAGGATCGTGAGGAAGATCTTCCGTTGATAATAATTGTAGGGTCAATTCTTTCATCGAGGCAGTATCTGCTGCTAAATGCCAATGCCTGATCCATCCGTTCATGGGTTGTTGAAAACTGATCACATGGGCACCGGCATACAAAGCTTCCAGACAGGCACCACTAAATCCTTCATAAGAAGAAGGATGCAGCATCAGTTTACTTCGTTGCATCAATTGTAAAACTTCAGTATGTGTTTTTTCTCCGGTTAGCGTGATGGTATCTTCCAGACCGTATTGCTGAATGAGGGAACTGAGTCGGTTCCTTTCATTACCCTCGCCACACAAAATTACTTTGAGATTCGGGATAACCTGATGCAACATACGCACCACTTCTATAAAAATATCATATTGCTTTAATGGTATCAGCGACCCAACGCCAATGATATCAATATCTCGGGTAAGTGGAACGTGAGGGTACAACGCGGGATCTATCCCGTTTGAGATGGTATATGCAGGGCTAACGCCATACTGGTTAAATAATTCATTGGCCAAAAAATCAGACATGGCAATTAGTGAAGTTGCGTTGGGGCTGATCCATTTAATATACTGATTGCCCTTTCTTGCATCCTGCCCAAGGATCCAGGTAAACTGTTTCAGTCCGTACAGTCTGCCAAAATAATTTCCCATCAGCGAACATTGTCCCAGCCAGAAACTCAGTATCCCTTTGATCCGGTATTTTCGTTTCAACCGAGCCAATTTTACCCAGATCCTTATCCATCGCAACCATCTTGCGATACCTCCTTTGTTTCTTCCGTTAAAAGGGATCACTTCATTTCCAAACCATGTATACGGTTGGCTGGTATGCGGATATTCAAATGTGAGAATGATCACCTGCACTTCGGGGAAATATTGATTAAACGAACGGATAAGAGATTGTTGTGCAGGAAGACAGGTGGTATCTGTTTCATTAACAGGAAATCCCGGAGAAAGAACCAATAATGTTGTTTTGTTATCTTCTGGATGCATTAAAAATATCTCTTGAACACAGTGATAGCCTGCCTGATTTGGGATAACAGTAAATTAATCCATAATCGGCTATTGTAACATACTTTCTTTTCATACGTTAAATGAGATACACCGGTTGCCCTTCCTGTGCAGGCAGATAAATCAAATTCGGTGTTTCCCCCCGACTGATTCGGTGTTTATAACTGTGTAAGGATCATGGGTTAGGACTAAATTGTGCAGGATTGGGGGTAATCCCCCTTACAGTAATTAAGTGCTGTATTTTATCATCCAATTACCTATGTACACCAATTATTTCTGAAAGCCTGCAAAGGAGTGAATATTCGCTCCTTTGTCTTTTTTCTGAATGCAGAAATGTTAAAAAGGATTCTCAATTTTAATCTTCAATTAATATTAACTTTGCATTCAAATACTTATTAAATTTAATATCATTTTCAAGTAATCGTTTTAAATTAAAGTCCTAATGAGAATCCTGATAGCAGATGATCACACATTAATAAGGGAAGGTTTACGCAAGATCCTGGTTGAGTCGTTCCCGTTCGCGGATATACATGATGTGCCTGATTCGGCCGATCTGTTGAAGAAAGCTATCAATGAAAAATGGGATATTATCATTTCCGATATCAGTATGCCGGGATATTCAGGTATTGAGATCCTTAAACAGATCAAAGAACATGCACCACAAACACCGGTACTGATGCTGAGCATGCATGCCCCGGAACAATACGCTGTTCGTTCACTCAAAGCCGGTGCCTCCGGGTATCTTACCAAAGAAAGTGCCCCATATGAACTGGTGAAAGCAGTACAGCAGATATTAAGCGGCCGTAAATATATTACCAGCGAAGTAGCCGAAGTATTGGCCGGATCCATCGAACAGAATAGTACGCAGGCACCTCACGAACAATTATCAGATAGGGAGTTTGAAGTATTTAAAATGATCGTTAGCGGTAAAAGTATATCCGCAATCGGAGAGATCCTTTCACTTAACGTAAATACGATCAGTACCTATCGTTCCCGCATCATGGAAAAAATGCACCTGCAAAACAATGCAGATCTGGTAAAGTACGCCATCATGAACAACATCATTTAATTCAGGGAGTTTAGTAGTATAATCACTACATGATTACTGATTCATCACTATGTATTTATTGTGATAATCTTTGGTTATTTGCATTGTGGTAATCCAGTTGATGTTTATATCCTGACTTCCTTTATTACCCGCCTTATCATCCATATCCTTCGCTCACTATCCTTAGAATGACTACTGTTCCGGAATTTACATGTCTTGGCATGTTTGTTATATTATTTTCCTGGAAAAACCAATATGGAAGAATTGAAAAAGCTTTGTAGCCTGCTACAGGGCTTTTTTGTTGCAAAGCCTCCTGTGAACTTTGTCAATATATACAAAAAGTCATATCATATTTTAATAGATATATGGTAGTTTAAGAACTACATAAGCTTTGTAACATAGGTTACATATTGTTTTTGTGTATCAGTTTACTTTCGGCAATAATATATAGGTAGTCACATGGGCCAGAAAGGATTGAATGTTTTACTAATAGATGATACGGTATTGATACTGCAGCGTTTAAAATCTCTGCTATCGGAAGTGAAACATGTAGGCAGAACAGAAGCTGTAACCAGTGCGGAAGAAGCATTGGTCTTATTAGACGGATACCAGCCCGATATTATGGTGCTCGATATCAATATGCCGGGTATGAGTGGCATTGAAATGTTGCGAAGAATGAATATTACACAGATGGTAAAGCCGGTGGTGATCATGCTTACCAATAATACTTTCGCCGGATACCGCGATGAATGTCTTCGTTTAGGTGCGGATTATTTTCTGGATAAATCACGCGATTTTCTCATGATCCCTTCCATTTTGGAAAGCATTCCTAAAAGGAACGTGCTTCAGTATTAATACAATCTGGCTAACTGGTTTTGTTTTAGAATAACGTATGCTGACCGGGTAACCGGTCAGCATTTTTATATACCCAATACCTGCTTGAGTTTGGCATAGCCGGCCTTACTTACCGGCAGTTTGGCACCAATGCTCAGGATGGCCAGATGATTTTCTTTTTCATAGGGGTCTATCCTTGTGATCAATTGTACATTGATGATATAGGATCTGTGTATGCGGATAAAATTCTGTGCTTCCAAAGCTTCTTCAAAATAGCCCATGGTCTTATTCTTCAGAAAGATACCATCGGCCGTGTGGATCTTCACATAATCGTCGGCGGCTTCCAGGTATTGGATCTGGCTTACAGGAATGATCCGGATCTTCCCATTATCTTTTACCACCACACGGTTTTGCTGAGAAGGGTTGATCGTGGGGTTATTGATCAATGATTGTGTGGCTTCTTCTCTTTCCTGCCTGCTCTGCTGCCGCCATTTTTGTATGGCTTTTTCAAAACGATCCTTACTGAATGGCTTCAACAGATAATCAATGGCATGCGATTCAAATGCTTTGATGGCGTATTCTTCAAAAGCCGTTGTAAAAACAACGGCAGGGGGCTTGTCTATCAGTTCCAGCATTTCAAAACCATTGATCTTGGGCATTTGAATATCCAGAAAGATCAGATCGGGCTGGTGTTGCTGTATGGCTTTGATCCCTTCAAAACCATCACCGCATTCCATCACCACTTCCATATCGGTATGATTGCTGAGGTATTCTTTCACAATACCGCGTGCCAGGGGTTCGTCGTCTATGATAATGGCTTTTGTCATGTAAAAGAGGGTATGATCAATATAGTATTAAAAATAGTGGCTTCTTTCTGTATCTCAACCAGGTTGTTACGGCCATATAAAAGGTACAGTCTTCTTTTGATAGACGCAAGCCCAAAGCCCGTTCCCGGTACAGATGCTGCCGTAAACGGATCGAATGGATTACTGACTGATATCTTCAGCCCCTGATCAGTTATATTCGCTTTGATGGTGATCATCACATCATCCATCGTGTCATACAATCCGAATTTGATCGCATTCTCTACAACCGGCTGAAGGATCAGTGAAGGGATCATCCGGCCCGAAGCTTGTTCATCCACTTCTATAGTAGTCTGCAAACGATGCCCGAAGCGAACCTTTTCAATATCCAGATACAATTCCAGGTATTTGATCTCTTCCTGTAAACTCACCAGTTGTTTTTCTTCTTTTTTGATAGTGCCCCGCAGAAAATCAGAAAGCTGTTCGATCATATGCCTTGCTTTTTCGGGTTGAGATCCTGCAAGTGCACTGATCGAGTTCAGGCTATTGAATAAAAAATGCGGCTGAAGCTGTTGTCTTAATTTAAACAGCTCGGCATCTTTCGCCAGTTTTTCTGCTTCCCGCTTCAGTTCGTCTGTAGCCTGTTGTTCTTTTTGTGTATACCATAATAAACTCAGCATGGTTAAACAACCCGTCATCAAAAAACCAAAGGCAAAACGAACATTGGAAGAACGGGTTAGGGATTGTGTATAGGCATCATCCTGTTTAAAACAGGCCCAAAGAACCACACGCGTGGTTAACAGCCAGATAATACTCAGTGCCAAACTGATGGCCAGTACATACCAGTATTTTTCTTTCCCCGGCAGGTAATAGCGCATATTATTAATGATGAGCAGACAGATCCCGGCGAGCAGTACATTGCTGGTTACACTGTCAACAAAACTTTCTGCAAAACTAAATCCGAAATTATTGAGCACACTATAGTGCATCGCCATCCAGAACGGCCACCATAAGCCAAACGCAATACCCAGTTTTAGTTTTCGTGAAACGGTTCTTGTTGATCCTTGCATGGTAATCTTTATGACCCTGTAAAATTTGACACGGCCTGGTCGTACAGGTACAATGCTTTTTTTCGGGTAGTACGAATGTACGTATCTGCATTTTCCTTTGCGCTGATCTGTGAATACATTTCTGCACCATCCATTTCTATATCCATCTCATGCAGTTCACAAACATCAATAAATTTCCAGCGTACAAGCGAACATTCATGGGTTAACTGGCTGTATTCTTCTTTTTCACCAATCAGTCTTGCTTTCTGAAAAGCATGCAACCTGTCCTCTGCCTTGATCAGCCTGAGCTGTTCATCAAATTCAGATTGATAGCCGCAATCGCTGTAATGGATGCGGTAAACCAGTTTCGCTAAATACCAATTCATAACAGAATGGGTTTTGACGGTTAAAGAGTTTAATACGTTCTGATCTCGATACCTGCAAATACAGCAGATCCGCGGAGTATGAGCACTTTGTTGGGATTAGGTACCACATGGGTACGATAGTTCCTTTTATCTTCTACACCATGGAAAATACCATCGATCTCGTTCTGCACAACCCAATCGGCGGGGATCACCATTTTGGTGCCTCCAAATACTTCTTCCATACGGATCACCACTTTGTCGGTAATATCTGCCTGGGTAAGGTCTAATTCCACACCGCCAAATACACAGGAAATAGAGCCACCTTTAAAATTCTTTGACAGCACATTCCTTTTCACACCACTGAATACAGATCGGATATGGATATAATCACTGCTGTCAGAAACGGTTTCCTGCCAGTCAGTTTGAAAAGCGGTATCCCTTCTTCTCCGAAAACGCCCACCGCAATCACCGTCATATCTCCAGTCCCTGTCTTTCCTGCGGGGTTTGATAATAAACAGTACCCCCAATCCGATAATGATCACCGGCCAGAATAGCGGTTCAAGTCTTAGGTCAGGCAAAAAATCATCTACCAGAAAAAAGGAACCGATGGCGATCAAAATGATCCAGGAACTATTGCGGAAACTGTGTTTGATACCACTGTAAATGCCGATCACGATCAGTAATACGGGCCAGGTAAATAACCAGTAGGGTACGGGTACCCCCATTCTTTCAACCAGTAAGGCACCACCGATCAGGATCAATACCAGCCCGGTGAGGTAGCGGTTATTCCTTCTTCTGTTCTGGAACGTTTCGTTGCTGTCTTTTTCGTTATTTTCTTTGATCTCGTTTTCCATTGTTTTGTATTTTATGGAACAAAACTAGCGTGTGCCATAGCTTAAGTCAATGGCCTTTAGGCAACACACCCTAAAACCTCGGTAAACGACAGGAAAGCTTCGGTAAAGAAAACAGGAAAATTTAACCGTCAATTCTCACCGGCATATTTGGATTGCCAGCCGATCAGTACCACTCCAATGATCACAAGAGCGGTTCCGAATACCTGTGCCATAATGATCTGTTCGCCCAAAAAGAAATGGGCCTGTATTATTGTAGACACAGGGCCGATACTGGTGATGATGGATACATTGTTACTGCCAATGCTCTTCATTCCATTACTCATCATAAAGGAAGGCAGCACCGTGGCTACGATGGCTAGTGCAATCGCATACCAGGTTAGTTCTGCTGTGAAAGGAATGGTACCCACCTGATGCGTAACCAGAAAATTGATAAAGATGCCTACCGTAGAAGCCAACATCGCATACGCCGTATAACGGGTTACGCCTACTTTCTGTACCATTCTGCCGGTTCCTACGAGATAAAAAGAATAGGTAACGGCGCATAAAAAGATCATGAATGAACCAAAGAAGAATTTGGGATTGGAAGTGTCCAGTTTCAACTCTCCATAATACGCAATACCAATACCCAGATAAGTGAGAACCAGCGCTATGATCTGTACCCGATTCAATTTGGTTTTGTAGAAAAAGGTATTGATGAGCACCGCAAAAGTGGGGTAGAGGAAGAGGATCAACCTTTCGAGTCCGGCAGATACATATTGCAGACCGATAAAATCGAACAGACTGCTCAGATAATAACCCAGTATACCCAGGGAAATTACTTTTAACCAGTCACTGGTGGTCAATTCCTGCTTATTCTCTTTTTTCGAAACCATCCATGCTGCCACCAGGTAAAACGGAAGAGAGAATAACATCCTTAACGCCAGTAAGGTTACGGCGTCTACCGGTGTAGACCGGAAAGCCAGTTTTACAAAGATGGCTTTGGTAGAAAACAAGATCGCTCCGGCAAGTGTGATGAGGAAACCGGAGAGTGTGATCTTTTTGTCCATAGCGGGTGGTCCATAGACCATGGTCGATAGTCCATAGCAGGAAAGAAAACATAGACCATGGACTATGGACCATGGTCTATGGACTAATTACGCGCTTACATTAAATTCTCTCAAAGCATCATTCAGGCTGGTCTTCAGATCGGTACTGGCTTTACGCTGGCCGATGATGAGAGCACAACTTACCTGGTATTCACCTGCATTGAATTTTTTGGTGTAACTGCCCGGTATTACTACACTTCTGGCAGGAACACGGCCTTTATATTCGATCGGTTCGCTTCCGCTTACATCAATGATCTTGGTAGATTGGGTCAATACCACATTAGCACCCAGCACTGCTTCTTTTTCTACCACCACACCTTCCACCACAATACAACGGCTGCCGATAAAGCAACCATCTTCAATAATAACGGGACTAGCCTGTAAAGGCTCCAAAACCCCGCCAATACCCACGCCACCACTCAGGTGTACGCCTTTGCCAATCTGTGCGCAGCTGCCAACGGTGGCCCAGGTATCTACCATGGAACCCTCATCTACAAAGGCCCCGATATTCACATAGCTGGGCATTAAAACCACATTTTTGGCAATATAAGCACCATAACGGGCTACAGCATGGGGTACAGCCCTCACACCCAGTTCTTTATAATTACTTTTCAGGAGCATTTTGTCATAAAATTCAAAGGGAGGCAAGGTCCAGGTTTGCATTTGCTGAACGCCAAAATAAAGCAGGATGGCCTGTTTTACCCATTCGTTCACCACCCAGCCATTATCGGTGGGAGATGCCACTCTTAAACGGCCCTTATCCACTTCCTCGATCACGGCTTTAACGGCATCTGTGTATTTTGAATCCTTCAATAATTCCCTGTTACTCCAGGCTTCCTGGATCTGAACTTGTAATGACATGCTTAATTTTTTTGCAAACATACAGTTTCGCGAGATTATCGGAACTGAAGAATGCGATTGTTCTTTTACAATCTGTCATTTCCCCATTACATTTGCTTCCGTAAACTGTTATGCTGCCATTTAATAACGATATTGAATCCTGTCTGGAAAAGCTCAATGCCGGCCAACTGATCCTGTATCCCACCGATACGGTCTGGGGCATAGGTTGTGATGCTACGAATGAAGCAGCAGTAGCAAAGATCTACCAATTGAAAAAACGCCAGGATTCGAAAGCCATGATCGTGCTGGTGGCAGATGAGCGGGATATTCTTCATTATGTGAGCCAGCCTGAGCTCCAGATCTTCGATTATATCAAAGGGGTGAACAGGCCAACTACGGTTATCTATGATGGCGCCGTAGAATTGGCAGAAAACCTGCTGGCAGAAGATGGTTCCGTAGCTATTCGTATTTGTGATGAACCTTTTTGCAAACACCTGATCAAAAGATTCCGCAAACCGATTGTAAGTACTTCGGCCAATATCAGCGGATACCCCTCACCTCAGTGTTTTATGGATATTGAACCGGTGATCGTAGATGGGGTAGATTATGTGGTTAACTATCGCCAGGATGATACCGAACCCCGCAAACCATCCTCCATTATCAAATGGGAAAAGGATGGAACCCTCAGCATCATCCGTCCCTGATCTGTGCATAACCCTGTGCAGAAAAGACCTATTATGTTAATAGGCTGTAACAGAACAGGTTGAAAGTGATTTTCCCTGAAATCCTTTACTAGTAATGATTCTACACCGAACAGCGATGAAATTCTACTTGTATTTACCACTATTACAGCGAACTTAAGGGTAGAAAAATCAGGTTATGCAAAAGCTTATCACAGCTATTCCGGCCAATAAAATGAAAGCATTCACACGGTCGCTTTCTACTTCAGAATATTCTGCTCTCAATATATTATCGCGTAAAGGCCGAAAGGGAAATAGGGATGCTCAAGCTTCTATCCCGCATCTCAGAAAGATCGCTTCCAGTTTTATTCTGTTTGATTGGGAGTTTTTCAGTAATGAATTGGAATATGAGTAACATCTATCGTGTTATTTCGAACGCAGCGTAGCCAGGAGAGAAATCTTTTGATATTACCTGATAATTTGAAGAGATTTCTCCCCCTCATTCTTCAGTTTTGAAAAGACGCTATGATCAAAACTTCCTCACTTAACTTAGATCTTCTTGGTTATTTTTGCAGCAATGCAAAAGTTACTGGTCATTCAAACAGCATTTATCGGCGATGTGGTATTGGCTACGGGTATCCTCGAAAAATTACATACCCATTATCCTGATGCAGCTATTGATATACTGGTGAGAAAGGGCAATGAATCGCTGTTTACAGCGCATCCTTTTTTGCATAAGGTATTGATCTGGGATAAAAAACGATCCAAGTATGCGCACCTGCTTTCTTTGCTGAAACAGATCCGGCAGTATCGTTATGATGCAGTGATCAATGTACAACGGTTTGCCGCTACCGGTTTCCTCACAGCTTTTTCAAAAGCAAAACAAACGATCGGCTTTGACAAGAACCCCTTCAGTTTTTTATTTTCTGATGTGATCCGGCATGTGGTAAGTGAAGGGGATCATACCCTGCATGAGATCGAAAGAAATCACCAGCTGATCAGTTCCCTCACAGATAATACAGCAGCCAAACCCAGGTTATATCCTTCAGAAAATGATAGAAAAGCTGTTGAAGAATGGAGTGGTAAAAACTTTATCTGTATTGCCCCCGCTTCCGTATGGTTTACCAAACAGTTTCCGGCAGATCAATGGAAGAATATGGTGGATGCATTACCGCAAAATCTTAGCGTTTATCTGTTAGGTGCACCAGGCGATCATGAGCTGTGTGAATCGATCCGTTCGGGTTCTCAACATACATCCATGGTTAACCTTGCCGGCAAACTGAATTTTCTGCAATCAGCAGCTTTGATGAAAGAAGCCCTCATGAATTATGTAAATGATTCTGCTCCGATGCATTTTGCTTCTTCTGTAAATGCCCCCGTGGCAGCGGTGTATTGTTCTACCATACCCGCTTTTGGTTTTGGACCTTTATCTGATCAAAGTCATATTATAGAAGTAAAAGAAGCGCTCAGCTGCCGTCCCTGCGGGTTGCACGGGAAGAAAGCCTGTCCGCTCGAACATTTCAACTGTGCCCGACACATCACCCGCCAGCAATTACTGGCTGTTTTACCCTAAATAGCCAAATAAACAATCCGTAGTACATTTGCAGCAATGGAGATACGTTGTACCGATAGGGAATTATTCATTTTTGAACAGATTGGCAAGGCGGCAGAAGCTTTACAGCTTCCCTGCTACCTGATTGGGGGATTTGTGCGTGATAAGATGATTGGCCGCCCCACAAAAGACGCTGATATTGTTTGTTTGGGCGATGGGATAGAACTGGCCAATAAAGTGGCAGACCTGTTTACCCCCCGACCCTATGTTTCTTTTTTTAAAACCTTTGGCACCGCACAGATCAAACTGGAAGATATTGAGATCGAGTTTGTAGGAGCCCGAAAAGAGAGTTATACGCATAACAGCCGTAAACCCGAAGTAGAACCCGGCAGTATAGAAGACGACCAGAACCGCCGCGATTTTACCATCAATGCACTGGCGGTTAGCCTGAATAAAGCAGATTTCGGAAAACTGATCGATCCTTTTGATGGGTTGGGTGATATAGAGAGGAAAAATATTCAAACACCACTCGCACCCGCTCAAACCTTTAGTGATGATCCCTTGCGGATGATGCGCGCCATCCGTTTTGCAGCCCAGTTACAATTTGAGATCGCTCCGGAAACGTTTACGGCCATCAAAGAAAATGCACACCGCATTAAAATTGTTTCTCAGGAAAGGATCAGTGATGAGCTCAATAAGATCATGCTTTGCGAAAAGCCTTCTGTTGGATGGGATCTTTTATTCAAAGCGGGTTTATTACCACTCATATTTCCACAAATGATCGACCTGCATGGAGCCGAGTTTGTAGATGGGAAGGGGCATAAGGATAATTTCTACCATACCCTTCAGGTGCTGGATAATATTGCAGTAAATACAGATGATCTCTGGCTGCGTTGGGCAGCTTTATTGCACGATATCGGCAAACCCGCCACCAAACGCTTCGAAGAAGGCCATGGCTGGACCTTTCATGGCCATGAAGTAGTGGGAGCCAGGATGGTACCCAAGATCTTCACCAAACTCAAGCTGCCGCTGAATGAGAAGATGAAGTATGTGCAGAAATTAGTGTTGCTGCATCTGCGCCCGATCTGCCTCACCAAAGAAGAAATTACCGACAGTGCCATACGTCGTTTATTATTTGATGCAGGAGAAGAGATAGATAACCTGATGATGTTATGCGAAGCAGATATTACCAGTAAGAATCCCAATAAAGTTAGGCGTTACCTGCAGAATTTTGAACTCGTAAGAAAACGTTTGCTGGAAGTAGAAGAAAAAGACAAAATCCGCAACTGGCAACCGCCTATTTCCGGGGAGATGATCATGGAAAAGTTCGGCTTAAGCCCCAGCAAACCCGTTGGGATCATCAAAGATGCTATCCGTGAAGCTATACTGGACGGCGAGATTCCCAACGAATTTGAAGCCGCCTACGCCTTCATGCTCCAAAAAGCCGCCGAACTGAACTTGCAGGCGGTTGAATAAGTTGTATTTTCGCAAACTTTAGGAACTAAAATCAAAAGTTAAAAACAAAAGTTTAAGGGATGGACGAAAAATCAACTCCAAACTTTAGACTCCAAACTCCAAACTAAAAAGGATGGCGATATTAAAATTCAGGATCTACCTCGAAGAAGATGATGCAGTTTACAGGGATATTGTGATCAAACATACCCAGAGTTTTCAGGACCTGCATTTTGCGATCTTAAAATCGTATGAATTTGATTCGAAGCATAAAGCTACTTTCTTCCGTAGCAATGATAACTGGCTGCGCGGACGCGAGATCAGTTTTGAGAAATACGAAAAGGCTTATGTAGTAGACCCATTGATCATGGCCGAAGTAGCCATCGGTTCAGAGATCCGCGATACCAACCAGAAATTTGTGTATGAATACGATTTTGAAAAACATTGGGTATTTCTGGTGGAACTGATCAATGTAAGCAAAGAAGAGAGCAGCAAGATCACCTACCCATCAACTTCCAGAACAGAAGGCATTGGCCCGCAGCAATACGGAACAAAAAGTTTACTGGGTGATAAGTTCGCCGACATAGAAGAGAAATACGATCTCGCAGAAGCGGCCGAAGGTTTTGGCACTGAAGGGGAAGAAGGCGATACGGATGATGCTGATGAAGCCGGCGCTGATGAGGAAACCGGTCAGGAGGAAGAGTTTTAAGTGATAAGTTGTAAATAATAAATAATTCAATAAAAAACCAACGACAAAGTCCGTTGGTTTTCTTTTCTAAATACTAAAATAAAATACCCCGATCAATCCCCTCCTCCCGGGAGGGGACGATGATACATGGCGCAGCCATCTATCATCGGGGGAGGTAAGGGCCCCGCATTATGAACGAATCAACACAAAACACAGTCATCATCATCGCCGGTCCAACTGCCGTAGGTAAAACCTCATTTGCCATTGCCCTTGCGCAGCATTTTCAAACAGATATAATCTCTGCCGATTCGCGTCAATGTTATAAAGAAATGAAGATCGGTGTGGCGCGTCCTTCAGCGGAAGAACTGGCTGCGATAAAACATTATTTCATTGCATCACATGCTGTAACAGAAGACCTGAATGCAGGTAGTTTCGAAAAATATGCACTGGAAGCAGTAGAGGAGATCTTCAAAAAAAGCAAGGTCGCCATTATGGTAGGCGGTACTGGATTGTACATCAAATCATTCTGCGAAGGAATTGATCCTATGCCCGAAATATCGGAAGCGATCCGTCAGCAGGTGATCGATGGATACAAACAAAAAGGGTTGATCTGGCTGCAGAAAGAACTTGAACAAAAGGATCCGGCTTTCTGGGCCGTTGCCGAACAACAGAATCCCCAACGTTTAATGCGGGCACTGGAAGTATTCTATGCCACCGGACAATCCATCATGGTCTACCGTACCAAAAAGAAAATAGAAAGACCCTTCCGTATCATCAAGATCGGATTAGAAATATCCAAAGAGCAATTGCACCATAATATCAACAGCAGGGTAGAGCAAATGATGCAGGAGGGGTTATTGAAAGAAGTTGAATCATTGCAGCCTTACCGCAACCACAATGCATTGCAGACCGTTGGTTACAGAGAAGTGTTTGAACACCTGGATGGAAAATGTAGTCTCGAAGAAGCTGCAGAACATATTAAAAATAATACCCGTCATTACGCCAAACGGCAAATGACCTGGTTTAAAAAAGATACGGAGTTCCAATGGTTCAGTCCGGCCCCCGCCTCTCTTCCACAGATTACTGCTCTGGTTTAGAGCTATTTAACCGAACATATAATATTTGTTAAGAATGCCCCTAAAATAAGTGGTATTCGTGTTTCTTTTCGGATATTGTTGCTCAAAACCTTGTAAAAAAATAGATATGAGAAAATGGTTATTGGCCATGCCGGCGGTATTGTTGCTAAGCAGCGGTCTTTCGGCACAGGCTCCGAAAATTGTGTTTGAAAAATACACTTTGCCCAATGGGTTAACGGTGATCCTGCACCAGGATAAATCGGCCCCGGTAGTGGCCGTATCAGCCCTGTATCATGTGGGTTCTAAAAATGAAGACACGGCCCGCACGGGCTTTGCCCATTTTTTTGAACACCTGATGTTTGAAGGCAGTGACAATGTGAAGCGAGGCGATTTTGATAAATACACATCCAATGCGGGTGGCTACAATAATGCCAATACCTCACAGGATCGTACCTATTATTTTGAACTCTTCCCCAGTAACCAATTTGCATTAGGTCTATGGCTGGAAAGTGAAAGAATGTTACACGCCAAGATAGAAGATGTGGGCGTGACTACGCAGAAAGAAGTGGTGAAAGAAGAAAAACGCCAGCGTATCGATAACCAGCCATATGGAACCATCATAGGAGAGATCTTCAAACGTGCATTTAAAGCCCATCCTTACCGTTGGCAACCTATCGGTAGCCTGGAGCATTTAAGCCGCGCCAAACTGCAGGACTTTATTGATTTCTACCAAACATTTTATGTGCCTGATAACTGTGTGTTAAGTCTTGCCGGTGATATCGATATTCCGCAGGTAAAACAGCAGATCGAAGCCTATTTTGGTTCTATTCCAAAAGGGGTGAAACCCATTCCACGCCCTAAAGTAACAGAACAGCCTTTGGGAGCTGAAGTGCGTGATGTGATCGAAGATAATATTCAGTTACCTGCTGTTGTACAGGCTTACCGTTCACCAAAACAGGGTAGTGATGAGTATTATGCATTCAATGTACTGTCAACTTTATTATCCGGCGGTAACTCATCCAGAATGAATAAATACATTGTTGATGAAAAACAACTGGCTGTGCAGGCAGGTGCGTTTAACTATGCACTGGAAGATGCGGGCCTTTTCATTACATTCGGAATTACCAATATGAATATTAAACCGGAAGCTCTTGAAAAAGAGATCCAGGTAGTGATCGATGGTGTAAAGAATAAAATGGTGGATGAACGTGAATTTGTGAAAGTGAAAAACCAGATCACCACTGACTTTGTAACCAAGAATGCCACCATGGCGGGTATTGCAGAAACACTGGCCAATTACCAGGTGTATTTTGGTGATGCCAACCTGATCAATACAGAGATCAACCGTTACAATAAAGTAACCCGTGAAGACCTCATGAAAGTGGCCAAAAAATACCTGAACAAGGATAACCGGGTTACGTTGTATTATGTACCGAAAGGCACCAAAAAATAAAACGTAAATGATCCCTTCCAATTAAACAGAAACACCATGAAAAAAATATTTCTTTCCATTATCATATCCATGCCTGTTGCTTTATTGGCACAGACAAAAATTGACAGAACGCATGCACCCAAACCGGGTCCGGCACCCATTATTAAAGTAGGGGAGCCTGCCACTTTTACTTTGGCCAACGGGTTAAAAGTTTTTGTGGTACAGAATACCAAACTGCCTCGTGTATCTGCAACTTTAACTATCGACCGTGAATCGATCGTTGAGGGAGATAAAGCAGGACTGACCAGTCTGGCCGGCGAATTATTCCGCAGGGGCACTACTAATATGAATAAGGCAACCCTTGATGAAGAGATCGATTATCTGGGTGCCACTATAAATGCATCGGCCCGAAGTGTGGATGCATTTTCATTAAAGAATAATTTTCCAAAGGTGTTTGGATTGATGGCAGATATTGCTTTACGCCCATCCTTTCCTGCGGATGAATTGGAGAAGATCCGCAAGCAGGAATTATCCGGACTGGCACAAAACAAGGAAGATGCCAATGCTATTGCCACAAATGTGGTAAACAAACTGGTATATGGAAAAGATCATCCTTACGGTGAAGTGGAAACAGAAGAGACCGTGAAGAGAGTAACGGTGGAAGATGTCAAAAATTATTACAACACCTATTGGAAACCGAATATTGCTTACCTGATCTTTGTAGGGGATATTACAGTGGATGAAGCAAAGAAACTCACCGAAACTGCTTTTGCCGGCTGGCAGAAGGGAAATGTTCCTTCACCGGTTTTTGCATCACCGGCTCCGCCTGCAAAAACATATATCGCTATTGTTGATAGGCCGAGTTCTGTTCAGAGTGTCATCAACCTGGTTACACCCGTTCAGCTGAAACCGGGTGCGCCGGATCTGATTCCCGGTTCTGTGATGAACAGTCTGTTGGGAAATGGATCATCAGGACGACTCTATAAAAATCTTCGTGAAAAATATGGGTTTACCTACGGGGCTTATTCAAGATTGAGTTCCGACAGAATCATTGGTAATTTCAAAGCGAGTTCTTCTGTTCGTAATGAAAAAACTGATAGTGCAATCGGACAGTTTCTGGTAGAGTTTAACCGGATCCGTTCTGAGGAAGTGAGCAGTGAAGATGTTGCACAAACAAAAAATGAAATGAGCGGAAGTTTTGCACGTTCATTGGAAAGTCCGGCTACCATTGCAACGTTTGCATTAAATATTGCACGTTATAATCTGCCCAAAGATTATTATCAGAACTATTTAAAGAACCTGGCTACCGTAGATAATGCAGCCGTAAAAGCCATGGCAGATAAATATGTACTTCCCGGTAATATGCATATTGTGATCGTGGGTAATGCAAAACAAATTGCTAAAGGCCTGGAGAAATATGGTGAAGTGAAATACTATGATGTATACGGAAATGAAAAAGCGTTGCCATCTGAAAAGAAAATGGATGCTTCCGTAACAGCAGATGCGATCATGAAAAAAGCAATCGAAGCAGAAGGTGGACAGATAGCAATTGACGCCATCAAAGATGTGGCCATGAAAGGTACGGCCAATGTTATGGGACAGAACCTCGATTTTGCTGTAACCTATGTATTACCCAATGGCTATCTGCAAAATCTGACCATGGGTGGTATGTCTTTATCAAAGCAATTGGCAAAAGGGGGTGTATATGCTGTTTCTCAGCAAGGTGCAGACCAGGCTTTGAAAGATGATGAAAAAGAAGAACTGGATGAACAGACTGCCCTGTTTCCTGAACCCTATTATCAGAAGAAAGGTTATACAATGGCTGTAAAAGGTATAGAGTCTCTGGACGGGAAAGATGCGTATAATATAGAAATGAAATCACCCAAGGGAAGGGTATTCAATCTGTATTACGATATAGCAAGTGGGCTTCGTGTAAAAGAAGTGAGAATACAGGAATCACCTGCAGGTAAAATTATCCTTCAGTTAACTAACTCGGAATTCAAAACATTCAATGGTGTAAAACTCCCGGTAAAACAAACCCTGGATACCGGACAGTTCAAGATCAATATCGAGATCGCGGATACAAAACTGAACCAGGGATTGAAACTGGATGACCTGAAATAAATTTCTTAACTGTGCCTTTGCGCCTCTGCGTGAGATTCTTGAACACGCAGAGGCGCAAAGGCGCAGTTTTTTAAAGGGTATTAAACCAAAGGCACCCAGTTACGGGTGCCTTTTCATGCATGGTTTTGAAACAAAATCTTTATTCGAAGATAAAATTATTACAAAAGAAAGCAGTGCTGTTGCGGTTCTGGTATTTCTCAAAACTGAACTCGCTGAGCGGCAGCCTTTGCGATTCAAAGATAAAGGAACCGGTGTATCCCAAACCTTTCAGCAGCTCAAAAGTTTCCAACACCTGGTTCTCACCCACATATCCGGCATCGCATTCTACAATGATCCTGGGTTTGTTTTTCTTCAGTGTAAGCATTCCTCCTTTAAAGATATTTAACTCATTACCTTCCACATCGATCTTTAAAAAGTTGGGTTCAATACTGTACACACTGCAATAATGATCAAGTGAATCAGTATTTACTTTTTCGGTAAAACCAATATCATCTCTTTCACGGTTATTTAAAATAGTGGCACCGGGCGCAGAGGCATTACTTACATGGTTGGTGGGAATAAAAAGAGTGGTTTCGGTTTCTGTATCTGATAAAGCAATATGTTCGATAGTTACATTATTCCATTTCAACAGCTTCTTCAAATGGGAGAGATAGGTGTGGAGAACTGTCTGGGGTTCAAATGCAACAATTTTTCCCTGGTCACCTACTTTCTTAAGCATGAGGTATAAATAGCCTCCTTTGTGTGCACCGATATCCAATGCAGTGTTGCCCTCATGGAGGGCACTCAATATAAAGGCTACACCGCCAATATCATCTTTGGTTCTGTATTTCTTTGCTCTTAACCGTAATTTGATCAGTTCAATCCATTTCATCAGCAGACAGGATTTAGCTCCTGTATGCGATAAAAGTAGTTGGCTTTTTTCTGCTAACCTATTTCAGCGGGAATTAAGTGAGCATTAAAATTTGAAACCTAGTGTCAAAACCACATTTTCCCTGCCACCGGTCTGTGATGCAAAAGTATTGGGTTTATCATTTAAACGATAAGCAAACTGTACATCTTTGGTAAACATGTGTGCATAACTGAGGTCAATAAAAATACCGTGATCCCGATAGCCTATTCCACCGGTTGCCAGCATCCGGCTTGCGTGTAGATTTTCATCTGCGTAAGGACTTCCATAATACGCACCACCTAAGCGAAACATAATTGTATGGAGTTTTAATTCGCCACCGATCCTTACATTGATATTTCCTTTATATGTGTCTTTGATCACATCATTCAATGTTTCATAATAGGTTTGCTGCACACTGTTGTTCTTGTCTGCAGGCGAGAAACGGGCACCGCGGTAATTCACATATTCAATATCCGTACTCACAAATGCTCTTTGCTGGCGGGTATCATTGATCTCTCTAAAAACATAGCTGGCACTAACAATTGCCCGGTAAGGTGTTAACAGGTCATATTTTCTTTCTCCGGGGTTGCCGCTATTCAGGTCATTACTGTTGGCAGATCGGGTTCCAGCATAGGTTTCTGTATTGGCAATCAAAGAAGCATTGATCCTGTCTGTATAGCCTATGAATTGGGGAGTATGAAAAGCAAATCCAAGTCTCCATGAATCTACCGGTTTATAAATGATCCCCAGTTTGGCGCCAATACCAATACCATGTGATGTGAAACTTTCTCTGTATTCAAAAGACTTGAATTCATTATTGGGATTGCCGGTGGCATCTGTTTCGCTGTAGATCAGATCGCGTGTATAGTTGATCACCGGAATGGTCAAACTTCCGCCTACATACATTTTGTCTTCTAAATTGCCGGCAAGGCCTAAAGCTATCTCATGATAACCACCACCCGTTTTGGCATCATATACCTGGTTAACGCCGGTTGAAATAGGTACCAGACTTTGATACCCTGTGATCACTCCACCCGCACCACTGGTAGTATCCACTAAAAATGTTCTGAATGCAAGAGAGGAGCCGTAAATATAATTGCCCAATGCAGCAAAAGTATCAGCCCTGTCTTTGGTTAATTCTTCGAGGTATTGTTCGGTAAAGGAACTGAAATTATTAAAGCCTTTGAATTGAACATGATTATTATAATTGGCCAGTTGATTAATGGAAAAAGCAAAAGCACTGCTTGTCCATTTTTTCTCTTTATGAGAAGCAGAACTTAAAATCACACCGGTTGCCCCCAGGTTAAAAACACTCTTGCTGTTTGAAGTATCTGTGCCGCGATAATTGAATTTATTCCGGTTCATACCAAACCCCGGGGTAAACACAAACTCATTGGTCTTAAATACCCCGATGCCCGCGGGGTTTACATGGTTGGCGGTAATATCGCCCCCTAAGGATCCCATTACACCACCGGTTGCCATATTTCTTGCTGTACCATTCTGTGTAAACCAGGCCGTACGTAAAGCATCTTCAGGGTTTTGCGCGCTTGCGTACAGGCAGGTGAAGAAGCATATAATGAGTATAGGATATTTCATGCTTAGCGTTTTGGATATGCGTATAGTGATAAACAGGTGTTTCCTGCTTTGAGCTGATTGAAAATGTTGGGTTGCTTATCCTCCTTTTCCACCACGGCCGGTGCTGGTACTGCTACCTGTGCTTGGAAAGCCACCGCTATTGCCGCCTGCGCTACTGCTGGTTGGCGGAGGTGTTGGGGTAGGGTTGGTGGTTGTTCTGTTAGGAGCGGGGTCGCTGAAGGTACGTGCGGCCCTGTCGTAGCTGGAAGCACTTTCTCCACTGCCTGTAAACACTCTTTTAATCAGGCTTCCGAAAGTTGTGGTATTAGGTGGTGTATAGCCTGGTAATTTGGGATTACTGATGTTATAATTACTATTACTGTATCCTTTGTTTCTGAACGCAGTGATGTTACTGGTAGATAATGATCCTCCCCCGGAATATTTAGGATAAGAATAATGTACTACGGTATAGATCGGGTTGGTCCAGCTTCCATAACCATAGCCGTATCCATAACCTGTACCATAACCCATACCGAAGCCACCCCTTCCCGGATTCCAGAAAGCATATGGGTTTAAGGTATTGTAGTAATAACTGCTATATCCGCCATAGTTGTAGGCGCCAAAATCATAACGGCTGTCGTACCAGTAATCAAAATTGTCAAGCGAACCCCAACGATATCGGTTGGCGATCTTCATGCGTAAATACCTGTCGTCTAAACTACTCAGATATACCTGGTATTGCGCTTCCTGTTGTTTCTGCGATTCTTCTGCTCTCACTGTTTCTATCGCTTCCCTTCCCGGTGAATAATATACATCATCCGGTGTCTGACCGGCTTTAAAAGCCGTTGAACATGCTGAAAGCAGTCCCATGCTGAGTACCGATAAGAGTAAATAGTGTTTCATACAACAGGATTGAAAGGTTAGATAATGCTAAGTTACATACATTTGCGGGCTGATAAAGCCGTCTGTCATTTATGTGACAAACCCTTTGCCAACTAACATGTGTAAGTGTTTTAATTTGTTAAAGAAATCATAAAATAAAATGGGTAAGGAAATTACATCCCGGGAGCAAGACTATTCACAATGGTATAACGACCTGGTAATCAAAGGAAGTCTGGCTGATTACAGTGCTGTTAGAGGTTGTATGGTGATCAAGCCTTATGGCTTTGCACTTTGGGAGAATATGCGGGATGTGCTGGATAAGATGTTCAAGGACACAGGACACCAGAATGCCTATTTCCCCTTATTTGTTCCCAAGAGCCTGTTTGAGGCTGAAGAAAAGAATGCAGAAGGCTTTGCCAAGGAATGCGCTGTGGTTACGCATTATCGTTTAAAATCAGATCCCAATAATAAAGGAAAACTGATTGTAGATCCGGAAGCAAAACTGGAAGAAGAGTTAGTGGTACGCCCTACAAGTGAAGCCATTATCTGGAATACTTATAAGGGTTGGATCCAGTCTTATCGTGATCTTCCGATTCTTGTTAACCAATGGGCCAATGTAGTAAGATGGGAAATGCGTACGCGTTTGTTTCTGCGTACGGCAGAGTTCTTATGGCAGGAAGGACATACCGCGCACGCTACTGCTGTGGAAGCGATCGTTGAAACCAAAAAAATGCTGGAAGTATATGCTGATTTTGTAGAGAACTGGATGGCATTGCCGGTGATCAAGGGAGTGAAAAGTCCGAATGAACGTTTTGCAGGTGCAGAAGATACGTATTGTATTGAAGCACTGATGCAGGATGGTAAAGCCTTACAGGCCGGCACCTCCCATTTTCTCGGACAGAATTTTGCGAAAGCATTTGATGTGAAATTCTCAGACAGGGATAATAAACTCGATTATGTATGGGCCACCAGCTGGGGAGTTAGTACCCGCTTGATCGGTGCCCTTGTAATGGCGCATAGTGATGATGATGGTTTGATACTGCCTCCGCGCATTGCACCGGTGCAGGTGGTGATCGTGCCTATCTATAAAGGCGATGAACAGAAGGCCATGATCGATGAGAAAGTACAAGCGATCGTTGCTAACCTGAAAGCATTAGGCATTTCTGTTAAGTATGATGATTCTGATAATGCAAGACCGGGATGGAAATTTGCCGAATATGAATTGAAAGGTGTTCCCGTAAGAATGGCCATTGGTGCACGTGATCTGGAAAAAAATGTGGTAGAGATCGCCAGAAGAGATACCAAAGAAAAGATGACAGTAAGTATGGATGGAATTGAATCGTATATCAAAGAGTTACTGAATACGATTCAGCAGGCTATGTACGATAAGGCAAAAGCATTCAGAGAAGAAAGAATTACCAAAACAGATAACTGGGATGAATTTGTTCAGTTGCTGGATACCAAGGGTGGATTTGTTTCTGCGCATTGGGATGGTACCGGAGAAACAGAAGACAAGATCAAAGAATTGTGTAAAGCCACGATCCGTTGTATTCCTTTGGATAATCCTTTGGAAGAAGGTAAATGTATTCTCACAGGTAATCCCTCTACACAAAGGGTGCTCTTCGCAAGAGCCTATTAAAATCTCTGCGGGAACTCCCTGTTCTCTGCGGCTCTGCGGTGAGAAAAAATATTCACCGCAGAGCCGCAGAGAGGCAGAGTTTTTCGCAAAGCGCTTATTTCAACAATTCTCATGAAACAAAAGCAGGTACATAATTCAATGATCCCTTATCTGGAGGGGCAGGTGATACTGATAGATAAACCGCTGAAGTGGACCTCTTTTGATGCAGTGAGAAAGATCAGATACCTCACAAGAATTTCCAAAGTGGGTCATGCAGGTACACTCGATCCTCTGGCAACGGGTTTGTTGATCGTTTGTACTGGTAAATTCACCAAGAAGATCAATGAATACATGGGGATGGAGAAAGAGTATACAGGAACTTTCACTCTTGGCTCTGTTACACCTACCTACGATCTGGAAAGTGAACCACAGGATCATCGGTCTTACGATCATTTAACCGAGGAAATGATCAAAGAAGCAACCCAACCGTTTACCGGCTCCATCATGCAAACACCGCCTATTCATTCTGCGATCAAGCAGGAGGGCAAGCCCGTTTATCTGGCAGCAAGAAAAGGAATAGATGTGAAACTGGAGCCGCGTCCGGTTACGATCTATGCATTCGAGATCGTAAAGATTGCTTTACCTGTTGTGCATTTTCGGGTAGTATGTTCAACCGGTACCTATATCAGAAGTCTGGCCAATGATTTTGGGGCGGCACTAGGTGTTGGTGGATACATGAGCAGTTTACGCAGAACCCGTATCGGAACATTTCATGTTGAAGATGCAGAAACCATGGAGAGTTTTGAAACAAAGATCAAAACATTAACCGCTTCATCAGAAGGGGAGACCAATACCTAACTGGAAAGCATAGTTATTTACTTTCAAACCATTGGCCCGGTTCTCGAACCATTGAAATTTATCCATCCAGCCATTATTGTATTGTCTGGCAGGGTCCTTCACTTTATATGCAAGGTCCAGCCTGATCAGGAAATAGGAGAAATCGATCCGGATACCGGTTCCCATGCCAATGGCCAGGTCCCTTCCCAGATTTTTGAATGAGAAACGCGCTTCAGGATCAGCTGCATTGGTTCTTACATTCCATACATTACCGATATCTGCGAACAACGCACTCGCGATCTTTACTCCCGCAATAGTGGCCAAAGGAAAACGGTATTCAATATTCGCTTCCAGCTGCATATCACCAAACCGATCGCGGTAACTGTTGGCTGTTGTATCTGCTTCACTTTGTAAAGAGCCACCCAGACCCAGTTGTCTCAGCCCCCATGCACGCATACTATACGGACCACCCGCAGAGAACTGCTTAAAGAAGGGAAGGGTCTTATCGCGCAAACTGTCTTTTCCGTAATTATATCCCACTCCGGCAAAAGCCCGGTAGGCCAATTCGGCTTTTTTATTCTGAAGTTTGATCGACTGCCTGAATTCTGCTTCCAGTTTTAGATAGCGATAGATATTACTGCTAAGGTTGCCAACGATCCCCGCCAGGCCACCTGCTTCTTCCAGCCCAAACCTTACATAATTACTTTTATCCGGATTCTTGGCTGAATTGAAATTTTTGATCAGTGAGAGACTCTGGCTGATCACTTTTCCTGAATTGAAGGAAGTTCTCAGAAAAGGGTTTTTCGCAAACAGATCAATTAATCCTGCCAGTGTATCTATCGAATAGAATTCAACATTCAAAGGTTTGTACAACCAGGTATTGTTTCCTTTTTTCCATTCATATCCCCAACTGGCTACTATTGATTTGAGTTTGTAGAAATCCCTTCTGTCTACATAGGATCCATTAACAGAGAACAGGGTTCTTTTATTATCCAGTGCCCGCAATGCGCGCCAGTTGTTGGAAAAAGGGATGATCAGTTTCGGAAAAACATAAGTGTGTCCAAGATTGAACAGAAAAGTTTGAAATAAGGGATCCTTGGCACTGGTAAATAAATTCAGTTCCACACCCGTACGGAAAGTAGCCAGTGATTGAATGGCGCTTTTCCATACATTCTTGTTGTTGTATGCAAAATTGGTAGAGATCCCCCAAAGATTTCCTAAACCGATATCGGCCGTGTTCCGGCTTCCTTCCAGGTCTACCGTAAAGTTTTGTTTGATGGCCGGAACCAGATAAAAATAGAGATCGAGACTATCCTTATCTCTTGGCTCTAATCTGGCATCTACCTGTTGCCATGCGCCTATCTGTCCCAGGGTATTGATCGATTTGAAATAATTGCTCTCATTATACAGATCTCCATTTCTCAGAAAAGTATGTTCACGCAGGGGGCGGTAGCTGAAGATCCCTTTCCTGTAGCGCATGGTCAGGTTTCTGCGGTTGATCTCGAGAAAGCCTTTTTGTTTAGATACACTGTCTGTTATATCGGTGAGCTTTGTTTCTGGATAATAATAGATACGGCCAATATGGTATTGTATCAACCTTGATGAATCGAATGTGGGTCTTTTAAAAACAGTGATATCCCATGTTGGGTTTTCTCTTCTTACACGTGCCGCATCGGCAATGATCTGTGCCTGTTTAAAGGGATCTAGTGTTAGTTGCAGGAGGCGCGGGTCGGTGGTATCGGCCTCGGCAAAGATATCATCCCGTGTAAAACGGTAATAGCCATTCTGCCTGTAAAGTCCTACCAATCTGTCCAATTCAGAACTGATCAGCCCTTTTGTATAAGGGGTTCCTTTTATTAGCAGGGTGTTTTTCTCTTCAGCCAATGTGAGCTTCTGCAGTGTAGAATCGCCCAGTTGATAAGAAACAGAATCAATACTGATATTCTTTCCAACCGCAATGGTCATGGCAATACTGGCCCGGATCTGGTCTTTAACTGTGTCTATCCGTAGAGAATCTGAAAAACCTGCGTAATAATATCCCTGCGAGTTCAGGTAGGCATTCATGGAGTTGATAGAGCGGCCGATATTCATCGAATCGAATACGGGCGGGTTCTTGATCTTATAGATCACACCAAACTGCTGGATCCTTCTCACTTTTAAACTATCATCCCAATAATTATCGAGTTCTGTGGTTAAGCGAATTTTCTCATCTTTGGTAAGATTCCCTTTGAGTGTTACTTTGTTGTCGTAAACAAATGCTTTGGTAAGCGGATAGTTCCTTACCCATGTTCTTTTTGATACAGAACAGGAGCTCATAACCGCCAACAGCGTGAATACAATACAAACCCGGGGAGAAAACACTTTATTACAGATCAAACGCATACAGGATGTTAAGCAAGAATGAGCTCAAATATATTCAATCTTTATGCCAGAAAAAACAAAGGCAGGCCGAAGGGCTGTTTATTGCCGAAGGCACCAAGCTGGCTGAGGAGTTGCTGAAGAGCCATTTCCGCATCAGGAAGATCTATGCAACGGCCAACTGGGTACCACCGATTACGCCTAAAGAGCCGGTGGTAACTATTACAGAAGCTGAGCTTGTAAGGATCAGCGGTTTGCAAACACCTAATAAAGTACTGATCATAGCTGAGCAGTCTCTAAAAATACCTAAACCGGTTCTAACAAAAGGGCTTACGCTATTGCTCGATGGCATCCAGGACCCAGGAAACCTGGGAACCTTGATCCGTATTGCCGATTGGTTTGGCATTAACCAGGTAATTGCCGGAGAACATACCGCAGAATTATATAATCCAAAAGTGATCCAGAGTACGATGGGTAGTTTTATCAGGGTACAGGTAACCTATCAACCATTGGAAGAAGTTCTGTTAACCTGCAAACTACCGGTATATGGAGCTTTGCTAAAAGGCGAGAATGTGAACAAACTCATGCCTGTTAGAGATGGCTTACTCATTATCGGTAATGAATCTAAGGGGATCCGTAATGAATTATTGTCTTATATCACACATCCCGTAACCATTCCCAGGATTGGTGGGGCAGAGTCTTTGAATGCCGGGGTTGCGGGGGGGATTATATTATCGAGAATGATAGGGGGATAGAAGATAGAATGAGTGAATGAGTGAATGAGTGAATGATAGAATGAGTGAATGATAGAATGATAGAATGAGTGAATGATAGAATGGGTGAATGAAAGGATGATTTTAGCGGAACTGGATGGCTTTTACGGGTTTGATCTTTTTGATGAGTAGGGTGGGGATGATAAGCAGCAAATAACAAATTAAGAAGGTTGCTATGCAAACCGCTGCAACCTGCCACCAGATGATTAAAACCGGTGCGGTGGCTACATAATAAGAGGTTTCGTCGAGTGTGATAAAACCGGTGTATTGTTGTAGCAGGCAAATGCCTATTCCCAATACAAAGCCGATACCAATACCTGTGCAGCTGATTACAGTTGCATGGTAAAGGAATATTTTACGGATCAAGCCATCTTCAGCCCCCAGTGCTTTTAAAATGCCGATCATACGGGTTCTTTCCAGTATTAAAATCAACAGACAGGTAATGAGGTTGATGATCGCAACCACTGCCATCACACTGAAAATTACATTCCGGTTCACATCCTGGATATTGAGCCAGTCGAAAATATTGGGATACACTTCTCGTACGCTGCGGCTCATCCATTCTGCAGGTAATTTATCAGATAAACGGCTATTAACAGAATCGATCAGTTTTTCATCAGTAACAAATATTTCATAGCCACCGGTTTGGTCAGGTGTCCAGTTATTTACCCGTTGAATCAAACGCAGATCGCTGAGGATAAATAGTTTATCATACTCTTCAATTCCTGTTTTATAAATACCCGCCACCGTTACTTTCCGGTAGGTTCTGGATCCATCCGTAATAGAAATAAAATAAAGGGTAACGGTATCATTCAGGCCAATCTTTAATTGATTTGCAAGGGGTATGGATACCATGATTTCTTTACTATAACTGGAGTCGCCGAAATTGATCCACCGCCCTTTTTTGAGAAAGGGTTTGAGTTTGCTGCTGTCGTATACGTTTTCAATCCCTTTCAGTAAAACTCCTTCAATCTCTTTGTTCTTTTCAATTACAGCCGATTTTGTGGCAAAACTCTGGAGGGTCTTTACGCCCGGTTCTTTACGGATAAGCGATTCTATCACGGTATCTTTCTCTATGGGATTTTCTTCCGCTACCAGTGATTTATTGGGTTCGTATTTTTGTACACGCACATTTCCCCAGAAACTATATACCTTATCAGAAACTGTTTGCTGAAAGCCGTTTACAAAAGCGAGGGTAAGGATCATAGCCATCACACTCATCGCGGTAGCGGCAATAGAGAGGCGTATGATAAACCTTGAGAAAGATTTCTGCCGGTTAAAGGCGATGCGTTTGGCGATATGGAAGGCCAGGTTCAATCGGCATGGTTTTAGTATCATCAAAACTACATTGCCCTAATCAATACAGCAAAAGCATTTGGGGTTTGGGAGAATGTTGTATGTTTAAAGCAGATTATCGTATATGAAAAAAGCTTTGTTTCTTATCCTTTTCATACCCCTCAGCCTTTTACTGAAGGCACAGCGCCAGCCGGATCATGTCTACATGCCTTCTATCCGAACTGTAAAACTGTTTCAGCAGAATAACCAGCAGAGTATGCCATTGATTGCACTCAACTCGGGTGAGCAGCTGGAATTGCATTTTGATGACCTGAGCGGTAATGCACGAAATTTTTATTACACGTATATTTTGTGTAATGCAGACTGGACGCCGGCCGACCTGAATGTGTTTGATTATATCAAAGGCTTTACCCAAAACCGTTTGATCCAGTACCGGATGTCAACTTTTTCAGCTTCTAAATATGTACACTACCAGGCATTATTACCCGAAAGCAGTTGTGTGCCTATGAAAAGCGGTAATTATATGCTGGTGGTTTATCTGGATGCCGATACCTCCAAAATTGCGTTTACCAAAAGAATGATGATCGTGGATAATAAAGTTGGGATCGGTGCACAGGTACAACAACCTTTCGACAATGAGATCCTTCGTACACACCAGAAACTACAGTTTGTAGTGAACACCCAACAGCTCAATATTCTCTCACCGCAGCAGACACAGGTAGTGTTGTTACAGAATAACCGCTGGGATGATGCAGTAAAAGAAATTCAACCATCCTTTATCAGAAACAATGTACTCGAATACAATGGTGAACAGGATTGTGTGTTTCCCGCAGGTAAGGAATACCGCTGGGCCGATCTGCAGAGTTTCCGGTTCCAGAGCGATCGGGTAGAGAGGGTAGAAAAGAATAAGGAGCCCGTTGATATTTATATTAAACCGGATGTAGAAAGAAATAATCTCCGTTACTTATTCTTCCGCGACAGGAACGGGTATGATGAGATCGCCACTACAGATGGCGTGAACCCATGGTGGCAAACAGATTATGCCAATGTTCATTTTACGTTTGCACCCGCACGAAACCAGCCCTTTGCCGGTAAAAGTGTTTATCTTTTAGGAGAGATGACAGGTAACCAGATTGGTGATACCTCAAGGATGGAATATGATGCTGCAAAAGGAGTATACACCAAAACGCTTTTATTAAAACAGGGATATTACAGTTATTCCTATGTTACCAAAGACAATAAGAATAAGTCGGCTAAATCAGATCCCGCACTTACAGAAGGTAATTATTGGGAAACAGAGAACCAATACACCATCCTATTCTATTACCGATCATTCAGCAGCCGTTATGATGAACTGGTGGGCATTGCTACGGTGAATTCTAAAGTGATAGGGAATGGGTTTTGAGAAGTGAGATGTGAGTTGTGAGTTGTAAGTAAGATTGCTGAGTAGTTAATTTTACTAACTACTCACAACTCACAATTCCCTTATCTCTACTTACGATCTAGGCCTGCACCGTGCTGAAAATTTGAATAATTGTAAATTTTTCGGAAAATACCTCCTCAACCCTTACTTTTGCGGCGGCAGGTCTTACACGACCAGCTCCTGCTGAACCTCCCCAGGGCAGGAATGCAGCAAGGATAAGCGGTTGTAGCGGTGCGATGTGAGTAGCCTGCCATTTTTTTTTCTTCTATTCGCGGATTACGGATTGGCGGATTCGCGAATTCATAATCCGTTAATCCGTAATTCGTTAATTCGACAATCCATTATGAAATTTTTTATCGACACGGGCAATCTCGCCCAGATCAAAGAAGCCAATGATTTAGGAATTCTGGATGGTGTTACCACCAATCCTTCTTTAATGGCCAAGGAAGGCGTTAAAGGCGAAGAAGCCATTGCCCAGCATTATAAAGCGATCTGCGAATTAGTGGATGGTGATATCAGTGCCGAAGTATTGTCTACCGATTTTGCTACCATGGTAGAAGAAGGTAAGAAGTTAGCCGCGATCCACCCAAATATTGTGGTAAAAGTTCCGATGATCAAAGATGGTATCAAAGCCATCAAATGGTTTACCGATAACGGGATCCGTACCAACTGTACTTTAATTTTCTCTGCTGGTCAGGCGATCCTTGCTGCCAAAGCAGGCGCCAGCTATGTTTCTCCATTCATTGGCCGTATCGACGATAGCGGTTGGGATGGTATGGAACTGATTGGTCAGATCAGACATATTTTTGATATCCAGGGATACAAGACCGAGATCCTTGCAGCTTCTATCCGTAATGCGCTGCACATCATCAAAGCAGCTGAATTGGGTGCTGATGTTTGTACCTGTCCGCTGGATTCTATCTTAGGCTTACTGAAACACCCGTTAACTGATATCGGTTTGGCGAAGTTTCTGGAAGACGCGAAAAAAATGTAATCGCTGATTTGAATATGATTTTAAAAAAGATGCCCCGTTCATTACGGGGCATCTTTTTTAGTAGGATGTGATAGATCAGTAAAAGGGAATCTGTGGCGAAAAAATTAATTTACTAAACAGTAATCACTTTTTTCTCTTTATTACTCATAAATGCCGCATCTATGATCTGCATTACATGAATACCGTCATTAGCACTTACCTGCACCGGTTGATTATTTCTGATGGATTGATAAATACCATCGTAATAATCATAATAATTCCCTTGTAAAGTAGGGATCCTTTCACGTATCACCTTACCATCTTTCTCTGTATGCAACAAGCCCTGTTCTGATTCAGGCTCTGTACACCAGTCTGTAAGATTCGGTTTTTCTCCGGCCAGTAATTTTACTTCCTGCAGATCGCCGCGGCTTTTGAGAAAAGAACCTTTTCTTCCATGGATCACATAAGAAGGGAAGGGCTCTCTTACCTGGTAACCTGCTTTTAAACGCACACGGATCACCGGGTAATATAGTAAGATCTCAAAATAATCATCCACTTGAGAACCGGGTCTTGTGATCCGGATATCTGCAAATACGGCATCCGGTTTGCCAAACAGGGTCAATGCCTGGTCTATCAGATGCGGACTCAGGTCATTTAAAATACCCGCACCGGGTGCCGGCGTTTCTTTATGTGCTTTCGGACTCAGTTCATCCTTGAACCTGTCGAAATGAATTTCCACTTCCATGATCTCTCCCAACCAACCGTCTTCGATCACTTTTCTTACGGTTTTAAAATCACTGTCCCAGCGTCTGTTCTGGAATACAGAGATCTTCAATCCTTTTTTGTCGGCCAGTTCTTTTAATTCAATGGCTTCTTCTACGGTTGTGGTAAAGGCTTTTTCCACCACACAATGTTTGCCTGCTTCCAATGCTCTTTTGGCATACTCAAAATGTGTTCCGGTGGGTGTATTCACTACCACCAGTTCAATGCTGTCATCTGCCAGCAATTCTTCGAGTGAACGGAATATTTTGATACCGGGATAGATGGCGGGTGATTCGGATTTAGTTCTTTCCCACATGCCATATAATTCAAAGCCTTGGTGCAGATGAATAAAAGGGGCATGAAATACTTTGCCCGACATGCCAAAGGATAGGATAGCGGTTCTGATTGGGGTCATTGAATTAGCGGATTACGGATTACGGATTAACGGAATGGTTAAAATTAAAAAACCTGCTTCATATTGAATCAGGTTTTTTAGATATGCTTTAATGATGCTTTTATTATGGTTCGGTTTGCTTTTCAGCTATGTGGTTCACCATATTTAAACTTCGTTATCTTCCTGATCGAGGATCTGGTAACTGATCCATTGTCCATTGGGTGAATGAAAGATTTTTTCTTTCATTACAATTCGTTTGAAACAAGTTACACAAAAGAAATCGTTCCGTAAATTAACCCGATAATGGTATCAATATAATTGATTAGCAATAGATTATGTGTTGCTGGTTTATTTGTACACATTCCTCAATACCATGCTGCAGGGTATTGCATTTACCAAAGGAGCTTTCTATTTTGTTGTGTCATATTTTTTTTACCCTCAAAATCGATTGCTATGAACACACAAAAATTTCTTGTCTCAGGTATTGTTGGAGGAATTGTTTCCTTTTTCGCGGGCTATTTGATCTATGGTTTATTACTGATGGATTTCTTTGCCAAAAACGGCGGATCCGGTTCTGCTGCAGCTTCTAAAGCCATGGGTGATTTTATCTGGTGGGCACTGATTGCCGGTAGTATTGCCCAGGGATTGATGCTTTCTTATATATTCAACAAATGGGCTAACATCACTTCTTTTGGCGCAGGTGTAACAGGGGGAGCTGTTGTTAGCCTGCTAATGACTGCTGGGTTTGACCTGAGCATGTTTGCCACAACCAATCTGTCCACTACAACAGGTATGGTTGTTGACATCCTTTGTGGCACGGTACTGGGGGCCATAGTTGGCGGAACCGTT
>CANGOX010000025.1 GCA_947455605.1 Chitinophagaceae bacterium | reverse complement strand
TCGAAATGCCTGCGTTGGGATGATCTATCAACCGGTAATTAAGTAATGCTTCTATTCCATTCTGCTTTGTTGTGCCTGCATTCACAAAATACTCTGCACCTGCTGCATTGTTCCTTCTTACGATCGCATTCTGTAATGAGAAAAAATAAGCAGCGATATCAAACTGCAAATGTCTGTCAAACAACTCTCCCTTTACTCCCGTTTCAAAATTCCATCCATACTCTGCATTGAGATCTCCATAATAGTTTCCATCAGAGGGCCGAACTTCTGCCAATGCCGGTGGCGAAAACCCTTTGGCGGCAAGACCATACAAAGAAATATCTTTCGTTACACGATATAATATGGCCAGCCTGGGAGTGAGTACCATGCTGATACTTTTTGTTGCGTATATCGAAATCGGGTCTGTCAATCTTTTATAACGATAGGATTGATTATTCAGGCTAAGTCCAGCTGTAAAACTCCAGCTATCGTTGATCAGCAATTGTGCCTGTGAAAATGCAAACCATTGTTTGGCAAATACATCATCTTTAAACTGAACAGTATCGGCTACACCGGCCCGGTTACCAAAATCGTTAATAGCAGAATGATTGGCTAACCATTCCATTCCATTTGTCCATTGAAAAGAACTGTTCGTTTTCCGGTTTTGATAAACCAGGTTGGCACCCGCACCAAAATTCGCTTCTCCTCTTTTTTCGTAATTGGTGATAAAGGGATTGGTAAAAGAAGTATGGTTGCCGGAAAGAAATGTTTTCATAACAAGATGCTCACTCAATGTGGCTTCATGATGTAGTCCACCAAAAAGAGTTTTGTTATACACAGCAGCTTTCTGTTGTACCGAGCCGGGTATGGTGCCGGCGGTTTGCCGGGCCAGTTTCGGATTCAGTTGCATTTGTGCAAGTGTTATGCCACCGGGTGTCTGGTAATAGATATCTGTATAGAAAACAAGGAATTGAAAACTCTGCTTTTTCATTAGCCAGCCTCCCTGCCATTTTACTATATCTTTTCTGTTAGCCGACTGTTCGCGGAAACCATCTGATTGCTGGTGGGTTTGAACCAGAGAGGAAGTAAAATGATCATTACTGTGTTGCCATTCTGCCAGTTCACCAAACAATCCATAAGAACCGCCGGTAATACCCGCTGAAAAATGATTCTGGGCGGTTGAAGAAAACCTCTGTTCTGATTTTAACAACAAAGCACCTCCGGTACCTGCACCATACACACTGGCAGCCGGACCTTTAATGAGTTCCGCACCGGTGAGTTCATTCATATCCACCAGGTTTAGATAGGTATTGCCACCGGCATCTGTTAAAGGAATCTCATTCCAGTAAACTTTTACATTGCGTACACCAAAAGGAGAACGTAATAAACTACCACGGATAGATAACCGGTAGCTAGCAGGAGACCGTTCTTCCATTCTGATACCGGGGATCGCATTCATTATAGGCACAAGGGAAGTATTGGCGTAGCGACTCATGTCGTTAGACGAGATCACTGCCACAGCAGCCGGTATTTTTTTCCATTGCATTCTTGTGTTGAATGCCTGTACTACTGCTTCATCGAGGGATGTGCCTGAGGTTATTGTATCAAGCTGTTTGCGCTTACCCGTGTTAATGTCCTGAGCAAATAATGACCATGAGAAGAAGCAAAGTAGTATGAGAAAAAATAAACGCATGGAACAATTCATTAGATAAAACAACTGTTGTTAAAAATACCCAATCTCCTCGAAACCTCTGCTTCACTGCGGCGCTGCGGTGAGCACGAAATTGCATTTCACTGCATAGATTAGATTACAAACAAAGACCCGAAGTGTTGGCTTCGGGTCTTTTATCTGTTCAGTGTCAATTACTTTTTCAGGTACATTACTTCTTTCACCAGTTTCACGGTTCTTTCTACATCCGGTATGGCCAGTGCAGCCAGGTTAGGTGCATAGTGCATCGGCGCATCAGCACTGGTAATACGGCGGATAGGTGCATCCAGGTAATCAAACCCTTCTTTCTGGATACGGTAAGTGATCTCAGAAGAAACAGAGGCAAATGGCCATTGCTCTTCAACAATTACCAGGCGATTGGTTTTCTTGATACTTTCCAGGATCGTCTGCCAGTCTAACGGACGAATGGTTCTCAGATCGATCACTTCCGCACTGATCCCTTCTTTTTCCAGTTCAGCGGCAGCCGCCAGAGAAACCTTCACCATTTTATTAAAAGAAACGATGGTTACATCTCGGCCCTGTTTCTTAACATCGGCTTTACCCAATGGAATATAATATTCTTCATCAGGTACATCCCCTTTATCGCCATACATTACTTCACTTTCCATGAACATCACAGGATCCTTTTCATAACGGATGGCCTGTTTCAATAGTCCCTTTGCATCGTATGGAGTTGAAGGAGATACTACTTTTAAGCCCGGAATATTGGCATAATAGCTTTCAAATGCAGTTGAATGCTGGGCTCCCAGCTGACCTGCGCTACCGTTTCCACCGCGGAAAACGATGGGACAGCTGATCTGTCCGCCACTCATAGCCAGCATTTTGGAAGCTGTATTCAGGATCTGATCGAGCGCCAGAACTGCAAAGTTCCAGGTCATAAACTCAACGATCGGCTTTAACCCGTTCTGTGCAGCACCTACCGCAACAGCGGTAAAGCCCAGCTCAGCAATAGGCGTATCAATAACGCGTTTGGCTCCAAATTCGGCCAACATACCCTGGCTTACTTTATAAGCACCATTATACTCAGCCACTTCTTCTCCCATCAGGAAGATGGTATCATCCCTTCTCATCTCCTCACTCATGGCTTCACGTAAAGCCTCTCTGAAAGCAATAGAACGCATATGTCAGTTTATTAAATGAGCAGCAAAAATATAAGATTATCGAGTACAAAACCAAAAAACGCTGAATCTTGCGCGGAATGCTCAATGCTGAACGCTAAACGCTGATATCCCATAAAAAATCCCCTGCCGGTTTGGGCAGGGGATCTTTATATAGAGATAAATCTTATCCGTTAAAATACATTCCAGCCATAGCTGATATAGTATAAACCACCGATAGTAGGGTTACCGTAACCGGTTGTATAGTATTTATTGAACAGGTTGGTAGCACCCAGTTTGATGAGTGATTTGGTAGAAGGCAGCTTGTAGCTAACCATCGCATCCACTGTTCTGATATAAGGTATCATACCGGATGTGAAAGTTCCTTCATAGTAGAAAGAATTGGCCCATCTGTATACTGCGCTGAATCCGAAACGGTTATTCTTACCAAAACCGGTATTATTGAACGCCAGGTTAACACGGTATTTCGGTGTGTTGAAATAAGAAGTGAAACCTACAGGCAGAGCCCCGATCTCATCATGGTAAACGTTACCACTTACAGAGAAATTCTTAGGCATCAGGTATTCTGCAGAAGCACCCCAGCCCATAGTTTTTACATCTCCTACTGCATTGGTTGTTATACTGTATCCAATACGTTTGTTGGCATCCAATACATCAAAAATGCTGGCAGGGCCGGTTGGAGCAGTTCTTGCCTGTATTACGGTTACACCGCTAAGGAAGTCTTTATAAGTACCCCAGTATGCATAAACATCTACCAACAATCTTTGTGCGATCAGGCCTTTATACCCAACTTCAAAAGATTTCATGGATTCAGGCTTGAATTCGCCAAACTGCTGTTGCTGTAACAATGCAGCGTTGGGAGCTCCGGCCAGTGCGCTGGCACCAAATGCCTGAACGCTTGCCAATGTATAGGCAGGGTTGGTACTGAATTTGTAATAGTCTCTCAGAGCAGGTAATCCACCCATTAATCGCGTACCACCTCCAATTAAGAGGTTGATCCACTGGTTCTGGGTAGTTGGAAAACGATACGCTTCCTGATAAGAGAAACGCAGGTTATGATCTTTAGCCAGTTTTACCACCGCAGAAGCTCTTGGGGTAAAGCGACCGGCAAAATTGGTGTTCTTATCATAACGTCCTGAAACGGTCAGTTTCAACACATCATTCAGTAATTTCTGAGATAACTGGGCATAAGAACCAAATTCGTTGATCTTAATTGGATTGGCCGTATCTGCAAACAAAGTACCCTGTGAATTCAGTATATATTGTCTTACACTGGCACCCACTAACAGATCGGTTCCGCTTTTACTTAAACCCAGATCATCACTCAGGTTATATTGACCTTCAAATACATTCAGTCTTGACCTGTCGAGGAATAAACCACCCCCTTTAGAAATAGGTGTAGTAGCTACCTGCTGGAAGAGTGCATTACCACCCAGATAACCGGTAGGTCGTCCTGCATCGGCAGTAACTCTTGCTGAGTTATGTGCGTCTGCTGATGCCAGACCGGCTGCCAACAACTGGGTATAGGCAGTTGTATAAGTGGCATACCAGGTGCTGCTTGGTCTCCAGGCTTCATTGAACAAACGGGTAGTGATGGTTGCGTTGAAAGAGCTACCTGAATTTTCATGCGTTGTATACGCTCTCAAGAGCCAGTTCTTGCTTTTCAATTCCAGTTTGTACTGACCCATTTTCAGGTCTTTCAGAGAATAACGGTCGCTACCAGTGTACACACTGTTACCGGTACCCCAGTTAGCCATGAAAGAAGCTTCTGTTCTATCAGATAATTTATAATGCAGAGCACCGGATAATTTCACGTTCACGGTCTGAGGATCGATCACATCTTTTTCATCATACCCTGTACGACTCACGTTTACACCTGTATAATAATTTTTGATATTACCATAAAAGAACGGAGAGTATCCACCTGCCACCAATGCACCGCCACCAATACTGGTAAGGAAAGCATTGTATGCAGCTATAGATGAAGTAGGAACTGCAGACAGATAAGACTGTGAAGCACCATATAAGGCATTAAAAGTTGGAGCACCAAGGGCAGCGGTCAAACCGGCAGATACACCACTCCATACAGAGCTTAAGCCTGAGGTTGTTTCATCACCATACAGGTTTACACCGTCGTAGTTAGGGTCAGTTTGTCTGTTACCGGTAGTTGGGCTGCCGTTAGGGCCGGCAGTACGTGCATAGTTGGTATTATTATTAGCCAGCCAATCCTGTGCCTGTACAAACTGGGCATTGATCTTAAAAGCTAATTTATCATTGATTTTTTTAGCCCAACGTAAGCTCCAGTCGAAGAAAGGAGAAGTGCTGCGCTGGCTACCATCTACATCTTTCACACCTTGTTTGATCTGAAAGCTGAGGCCCTGGTATTTGAAAGGATTCTTGCTGTTCATCAGCAAGGTACCATTCATACCGCCTGAACCATATAATGCGGAAGAAGCGCCCGCCAGTAATTCGATATTGTCTACATCCAACTCAGTTGTACCCAGGATACTACCTACTGAGAAGTTCAGGCCCGGAGCCTGGTTATCCATACCATCTACCAACTGGTTCAAACGGGTATTACCGCTATTATTGAAACCACGGGTACCGATACTGCGGAAAGTTAAGCTGGCTACCACTACATCCACCCCTTTCAGGTTGGTGATCATATCATAATAGTTGGAAGCAGGGGTATTTCTGATCGCAGCAGAACTGATCCTTTCAATAGATACAGGAGATTCGAGGATACGCTCAGGTACCCTTGAAGCCGCTACTACCACTTCATCACCTAAGGTAAAAGATGCTTCAATTTCTACATTGACCACATCGTTATTTCCTTTTACGGCAACTTCTTTATTGGCATAACCAACTGAGGAAAATACAAGGGTGAATGGGGGTTTTTTAACTGTAGAGAGCTTGAAATTACCCTTATCATCGGTAAATGTGCCGGTTGACCCTCCTTTAATTGTAACGGAAACAGCCGATATGGCTTCTTTGGATTTCCCGTTTTTTACACTACCGGAGACCGTAGTTGATTGCTGGGCAGATACAGTCAGGCAGATAACTGTAGATACGGCCAACAACCCGAATTGGGTTAATTGTCTTCTCATATTAGCAAGTTTTTAATGAATTGTTACTAAAAATAGCATTTGTTAGTTTTGTACAAAAATTTAATTTGTTCACAAATAACGTCAGGGTGTTGAGAAAAATTATCTGCACTAACCCTTATTTATCAATGCGCTATCTAATTTTGGGGTATGCCTTCCTTTCAATTTCCATTCCAGACCAACGTTTATCACGGTAAAGTAAGAGATGTATATAGTATTAAAGAGGATTGGTTGGTGATGATTGCCAGCGACAGGATCTCTGCTTTTGACGTGATCCTGCCCCGTCCGATTCCGTATAAAGGACAGGTTCTCAACCAGATAGCCGAATATATGCTCAATGCAGCCCGGGATATTTGTCCTAACTGGCTGATAGATACCCCCGCTCCCAATGTGTCAATCGGGAAGCGTTGTATCCCTTTCAAAATTGAGATGGTGGTACGCGGCAATGTGGTAGGCCATGCCTGGAGAACCTATAGCAGCGGCAAAAGAACGCTCTGTGGGGTTACCATGGCAGAAGGATTGAAAGAGAATGATTTCTTTCCTGCACCCATCATTACCCCTTCAACCAAGGCGGCAGAGGGGCATGATGAGGATATTTCGAAAGAAGACATTATTGCACAAGGATTGGTTTCTGCGGAAGACTGGACAGTGCTGGAAGACTATACCCTGAAATTATTTGCCCGTGGAAAAGAGATCGCAGCCAAACAGGGATTGATACTGGCAGATACCAAATATGAGTTTGGCAAGATTGGTGATACGATCTACCTGATGGATGAAGTACATACACCGGATTCCTCCCGATATTTTTATGCAGATGGATTTGAGGAAAGACAGGCAACCGGAGAGAAGCAGCAACAATTGAGTAAGGAATTTGTACGGGAGTGGCTGATCGCGAATAATTTTATGGGCAAGGAAGGACAGACCGTTCCTGAAATGTCTGATGAGTGGATTGATACGATCAGTAAAAGATATATTGAACTGTTTGAAAAAGTTACCGGAAGAAAGTTTGTTCCTGAGACTTTGGCTGATTCAATTACTGAACAGAAAATAAATGAGGCACTGGTGCGGCTGAAAGCGGTTTAGTTAATTGGGAAATTTATTTTTTAGTAGGAAACAAACTTGCCGTTTCCTTCAGGCATGTCGAAGATTTTGGCATCTACATCGAATACCTCTTTTAATAAGGAAGCTGTAATGGCTTCTTTTTTATTGAGTTCAGTTACGAGAATTCCATCTTTCATAAAAAGAATTCTATCGGCATATTTTAAGGCAAGATTTACATCGTGGAGTACGGCAAGAACAGCTACATTCTTTTCACAAAGCTGTTTGGCTTCTTTTAATAGCTGGTGCTGGTATTTGATATCCAGGTGCGACACGGGTTCATCCAGCAATAATAATTTTTCATTGGTTGCAGAGGTCTCACCAATCTGTGCCAATACACGGCACATCTGTACTTTCTGGGCCTCGCCACCCGACAAGGTTTGATAATTTCTTTCGCTGAGATGTGTTACTTCCATCCTGTTCATACAATCTACTACCATTTCTTCATCCCGAACAAGTGGCTGATCATTGAAATAGGGATAGCGACCCATCATCACGATCTCGCGTACAGATAAGGGAAAACTGATATGATAATGTTGTGAAAGTACGGCCCTTTGTTTGGCGAGCTCTTCGGTTTTGTATTGCTGTAAGGGCTTTCCTTTAAATACAATATTTCCTTTTGTGGGTTGTAGTGCGCCAGACATCATTTTCAATAATGTGGATTTGCCGGCACCGTTTGCGCCCATCACTACTACAAATTCACCGGCCGTTACCTGCAGCGATAAAGGAGTTACTAATATTTTTTTGCCCACTGCAAAGCCGGTATGGATCAGTTCAATCATGCCCGCCTCCTTTGGTATTGAGTATATGTGTTCTTTTTAAAAGCAGGATGAAGAAAGGAGCTCCCACCAATGAAGTAATGATACCTATGGGAATTTCTGCAGGTGCCAGTAAGAGACGGGCGCCCATATCGGCGATCGTTAAGAGTATAGAACCGGCGATCATAGAAGCGGGTAATAATCTTTTGTGATCGCTGCCAAGCAGTAAACGCATGAGGTGGGGCACGATCAATCCCATAAAACTGATCACACCTACAAATGCGGTGGCTATTGAGATCATGGCTGTATTGTACAACATGATCCTTCTTTTTAGTTTTTCTGTATCCACGCCGGCATAGCCTGCTTCTTCTTCGCCAAGTATCAGTGTATTCAATTGTTTGGCATAACGGGTTGCGATCATACAAACAGCAGCTACTACAAAACCGGTGATCCATACCTGCATCCAGGTTGATCCGGAAAAAGTACCCAGGTTCCAGAAAGTAATGCTGCGTGCCTGTGGGTCGCGGGCTATATAACTCATGAAACCGGTACCACTTAAGCCTACGGCATTTACGGCAATGCCTATTAATAATAAAGTGGTCACATTCATTCTCCGGGTTCCTTTGGCCAGCATATAAACTGTATAAGTTGCCAGCAACCCTCCACCAAAAGCAAACAGCGGTACCAGCAAGGGACCGGCCAATTTTTGCAGGTCTGCACTGAGTGAGGCCGACATCACAAAAACAACAGATGCTCCAAAAGCTGCGCCGGCACTGGTTCCTATCAAACCGGGTTCTACAATGGGATTACGGAATAAGCCCTGCATCAATACACCCGACACCGCCAATGCGGCACCGGTGATCATACAAAGCAATACCCTTGGTAAACGGATCTGCAGGAACACGCCTTCATAAATATTGGCGGGTGCCTTACCCTGAAACCAATGTTGCACGGCAGAGAGCATATCGGGTACCGTAATGGATACGGCACCAAAAGCAATAGCCGTAAGCAATACGATCACCCAGATAACGAGTGATAGAGGAAAGAAATATTTATTTAGCGTTGCCATTCAGTTCCGGATGGATGAGTTGAAGCAGTTTCATTACATTCTCACCCGTACGTGGCCCAAAGTATACCAGGTCATGTTCTTCAAAACGATAGATGCGGTTATTTTTGGCTGCATTGGTTAATGCAACACCCGGAACCGTTTTGAATCCTTCAAGGGTTCCACCCATTTTATCAAATCCGAAATTGGTAGCGATAATGATATCAGGATTGGCAGCAGCTATAGCTTCTGCACTCAATTGCCTCGCTCCTTTCCCGTCATATTTGGCAGATTTACCTACGGCCGATTTGATCATTCTGTCTCCGGCTCCGTTACGGCCACTCATCACAAAGAAATTATTATTGGCCTGCCCGTAATGAATGATCATGACAGTAGGTGAATCTTTCGCCTGTGCGCGCATTTGTTTTACCAGCAACATATCATTGTCCATTTTATTGATCAACGAATCTGCTTTTGCTTCTGCACCAAAGAATTTACCAAGCTCCAGCAATACCAGTTTGGCGCTGTCAAAAGAATTGGCTGCACCAAAGGTTTTAACGGTTAATCCTACTTTTTCCAATTGTGGAATTACGCTGGCCGGGCCAATATCATTACTGTGTATCACCAGATCCGGTTTCATGGAAATGATCCCTTCGGGGTTCAATGCCCGGTGGTATCCTACTGTAGGCAATAGTTTAGCACTATCCGGAAAAGTACTTGTGAGATCGCAGGCAACAATATCATGTCCTTTACCCAAGGCAAACATCATCTCCGTTAAATGTTTGGATACACAAACGATACGGATATCTTTTTTTACATCCAGTTCTTTTTTTCCAAAGCGGCTGCATCCAGATAATATGATTATCAATGCAGTAAGCAGTACCGGTATCTTTCTCATGTGATTGGATTTATGAAATTGGAAAGGTGGTTATAATACCACCTTTCCAATACGTATCAAAAATTATATTTAAAATTGATTCCACCGAAATAATTTGCTATTGGCGCACCGGGAAGGTAAGCATCCGGTAACTGATTGGCAAATACCATCAGTGGATATTTTACACCGGTTATGTTATTGATGCCAAAGAAAAGATCCAGATCGCAATGAGCCGAAAGACTTTTCTGGAAACCTATTTTGGTATTGAGCAAAGAATAACTGGTAGTAAAATTGGCTGCATCAGAAGTGATGGGCATTGCATCTTTATACATCCATGTAAGGTTTGCATAGAAACCGGAGTTGGTGGTTACATCTACACCCAGGTTGGTTACCCATTTGGCCACACCGGCTACGGCATTGCCACTGTAATCTGCAACCACAGCCGCAGTTCTGGCAGCATTCAATGTCTGGTAACTGAAGCCCACATATTTGAAATCGGAATAGGTTAGGTTGGTAAACGGACGAACGGATTTGAAGAAGCCTGAGGCAGATTCATACGCCGTATACTTCATCAATAATTCGATACCCTTATCATCCTGCTTGCCACCGTTAGCAATGTAAGAATAGGCAGTAGTGGTGGTGCTGCCATTCAAAGGAACTGCAATAGCCGTCATTTTATCTGAGAACTGAGCACTGAACAATGCCAACTGGTAACTCAATTTATCATTCAGCAATAAACCTTTGGTGCCGATCTCATACTGGTTACCTATTTCAGGTTTCAAATCTGTATTGAGTTTTCCTGTTGTTGGAATAAAGAAATAAGAACTCACCGGCGCTTTATATCCTTTGCTGTATGATGCATACACAGAAAACTGTTTACTGTATACTTTGTTGATGGCTATATGTGGTGAAAGCATGCCATTGTATTTGGTGGCAAACCTTGTTGGCAGTGTGCTTCCTGCAACATAGAATTTATCATTCAGTTCAATGCTCATATTACTCATGCCCAATCCCGCAGTGATGGAAACATCATGAGGCATAGATAATGTCCACTCGGTAAACAATGAGCTGGTACCGGTTATGGTAGACTGGTTGCTGCGCATAGCACCAATCACCCAATACGCATTGGCATCTGTTGGGTTAGCCACCATATTATAACCGATGATCTGTGCATTTTGTCGTTGCGATTCTATACCGGTGATACCACTCAGGCTATATCCGTTTTCCATTGGAAATTTCATATCCAGTGTAGAACGGAATCCATAATTGAGTGGGCTCTTATCTGTCCAGCCAGCAGCAGAACTGGCATTATTGGAAACACCGGAACCAAATACGGAAGTGGTATTGGAGATATGACTGCTGAAATTATAGGTATGTCCCAACCCGGCACGAAAACTGATGATCTCAGAGTGGCCGTTACGCTTGATATAATCTGGGTTACCTGAAAAATCATTGGCTGCATATTGAGCCAGCGTTAATTCACCTCCTCTCGCATCATAACTGTTACTGTAACCAAAATAAGCATTGATGGTTTGTTTCTCATTTGGCTGAAAATCTGCGGCTATGTTCACGAAATCTTTGCGCGATTGGGTATGGCTCATATAACCATCTGTTCTTTGTTTGCCATAATTAATGAGCAAAGAAGATCTATCGGTAGCCATTTGGAAATGTGTAGTGAAGCGTTGAAGATCATAGCTGCCCATCATTACATCCTGACCGATAGAAGTTTTTCCTTTTTCTGGTTTGATCGTTTTTAAATTCACAACCCCAGCTACTGCCAATCCATACAAAGTTCCGGATGGGCCCTTGGTGATCTCTACATTGCCTACTGAACCAAAATCAATATCATCCAGTAAAGTGATGCCTTCTGCATCTGTAACCGGTATACCATTGAGATATACTTTGGTACCCTGCACATCAAAATTGCTGCTGATACCATTGGTTCCCCGGGCACCGTTACCATAGCCACGGATATTGAACTGTTGGCCGGAGGATACTGCCCTTCTCTGCATGGTTACGCCTGGCACATTACCATTGATCGCATCATCCAGAAATAATCCTGTACTACGCTGCAGTTCTGTTTCGGAAAGTTTGGTAATGGATACAGGTTGAAATAAAATAGATTTATTGAGGTTGGATGTGGCAGTGATCTCTACATCGTTCAATTTGTTATTGGAAGGGACCAGGTTGATGAACAATTCATCCTTACAATTTTTAACGGAAACTTTTTTGGTTTCATAGCCAATAAAGGATACAGTGATCTCACCCAGTTTGCTGCAATCAATGGTAAAAACACCTTCTTTATCGGAAGTGGTTCCACCTTTTCCGGGGAACTGGATATTGGCACCCTGCAGAGGGGTTTTGTTATTGGCATCTATTACTTTCCCTTTGAGTGTGGTTTGTGCAAAGGCAAAAGGGGAAATACATACAAATAAGAGTGTGTATGAAAATTTTTTCATTACAATAATAGTTTGATAAGATAAAACAATGAATCGGCCCCGATGGGGATTAACAGAAGAAGAGCTAACAGCCTCGTGGTGGTGGGGAATGTATTTCTGTATGGCAGGATACATATACCGGGTTTGCAACTGAAAAGTATACAACCGGACTATTATGCGATAAAAAAACGATTCCGTTGGTGGTCTGATCAAAAGCAGAAAAGAATTTCATCAGAGAAATTACCGGGTTAGTATCCCGATCCTGTTTAGAGTGGCGTATACCGGCTACCTGTTTTTCCAGATCATTCTCCCGGTCATCTTTTAATGCACATATCCGGATACTGTCTTTTGATCTTTTAATAGATACCACATCATATAACTCACCCTGATAACTGAATTCCTCATTGGTTTCTTCCCATGTAAATGCGGGGTCGCTTACCTCATTCTTTACAACCGGAAAATGCAGATAGGTACCATAACGGGTATCGTCGTGCGTTTCTAAATAGGCACGCATTTCCTGTTTCAGGTTATATTGATAAAAAACATATACCAGATGGTATCCGCCTATATAAATAACCAGGCAACACAGGATCAATATGGAGAATATTTTTCTCAAATCAGTTTAGTGCCCCAATATAGCAAATGTTTGAAAAGCAGGCTTAGTAAAATGATGAATGATGGGTTTCTGCTTTATTTGAAAGTATACCGGAAATTAATTCCTGCATACAAAGTTGATTTTGGGCCGGGTGTAAAATACCTTGGCGCCACACCATTAAAAGCCACCTGGTTGATCACCACAAACTGCGCATACCGCTCATTGAAGATATTGTTATTACCTCCATAGATATCAATACTGAAACGGGAGGTTCCGATACCGCCAAACTCTTTTCTGAAGCCACCTTTGGCATTTACGAGGTTATAAGAATCTGAAAAAACTGTATTGTCCAGTGTGATAGGCATACGGTCTGTAAACATATCTGTGAGGTTCAGATAAAAACCATTGGTCAGTTCGAGATCGATACCGGTGTTGAGATAATTGCGGGCCAGTCCGCTTACACGCAGGTTGGAATAATCCTTAGTAGCCGTGTTATTGTTGTTATCACTTTTCAGATCGGAGTTTCGGCTTCCATTAAACGTATAGGTTAGAAATGGCCGGAACATTTGCAGAAAACTTTTATTCTTTGGCTCTAATGCATAGTTGATCGTTAATTCTGCCCCGGTGAAATTTACTGATCCTGCATTTACCAGCGCCGTATAAAATGGTATGCCACCATTGGCAGCAAAACTCTGCGACACCAGTTTATCGGTTACCTCCATATTAAAGAATGCGAAATCGAGGAATAAAGATTCTTTGAAAAGACTGGCTTTGGTACCAACTTCAAAAGTATTACTGATCTCCGGTTTAATATCTGCATTCACTTTACCCGTTTGTGTGATAATAAACTGGTTGGTACCCGGCTGAGCATACCCCATACTGTAATTTGAATACACAGATACGTATTTACTGATCAGGTGATTTACTACCCATCGGGGTGTGATTACCGGTTTGAATACTTTAAAACCCGACTGGTTCACATAACCACTGCCGCTGGCTCGAAGGTCTTCATTGTCATAGGTAATAAAATTGGCGCTGCCGCTGAATACCATCAAAGTATTTTTTGCAAGGTTTAATTCAAGCATACCAAAACCATTCCATTGCATAGGCTTAAGTTCCTGATCAGATTGCAGTGAACCCAATGCTCCGTTATTGAGTGTATATGATTTCTGATAGGTTATATTCTTGGTGGCTTCAAAACCCAATGTGATCCTTGTTGAAACATTTCCCCATTGAGGAGTATAGATAAATGCGGTTCTGAGTCCAAAACTACTCTTATTGGTTTTGGTTAAGGTAGTGGCCACTGACTGACCTATTTCCTGTGAACCTAAAAAGAAGGTAGTATTATTGGTGAACCTGGGATTGAAAATATATTCATGTGAAAAACCCATTCGAAAACTTTCCAGTTCACTATGAGATTTGTTATTGATATACCGGATATCTGCACTATCGGGGTACTTGATCAGCCCTAAGCTATCCACTTGCCCGGATAACTGGTCATTGGATTTGGTATAATAAGTAAAGAAACGGATGGTACTTTTGGGGCTGCTGTAAACCGAAGCATTGAGATTCCAGAAATCTTTTTGAGAATTTGCGTTCATCCGGTAGCCATCTGTTTTTTGTTGCCCGTAATTAAATTGCACATTTGCTTTTTCATTACCTACCCCAACTGAAGCTGTTTTGCGCAACAGATTATTGGACCCAAACAATCCGGAAGAACCCACACTTACACCCTGTTGTGCTTTTTCTGAAAACATATTTACAACTCCGCCAATACCGGTTCCATAAACACTGGATACAGGGCCACGAAATACTTCTATCCTTCCCAACGTTGCAAAATCAACTTCATCAAGATTGGTGGTACCATCCGCATCGGTTAGAGGAATGTCATTGTAATACGCCTTGTAACCGATACCATTATTATTATTCTGGTTTCCATAACCCCGCAGAATGATCCTTGCTCCGGTATTGATATTTCGAAATTCCATTCTCACTCCCGGTAACAGGTTAAAAGTATGTTGCAGATCTATCTGATTATTCCTGTCAAAGTCATGGGCGGTTAATGTAGCGATGGAACCCGGAGTCTGCAATAAACTTCTTCCATTGTACAACCCCCTTACCTGTTGAGAATTGGCCTGGTAATTATGGGGGTCGAGGAAAATGATAAAGGATTTATAGGTATTGGTCACTTTAATATCGGCAGACAGATAGCCTTTGGCAGATACATTCACGATCTCGGTAGAACCATTCCGCAAGAGCAATGGAAACTCTCCGTTATCATCAGCAGTAATGGTATCCTTGCCGTTTACAATGATGGTGGCACCGGGAATGATCTGTGCGAAATAGACATCTTTCACCACGCATTTAACCGATACCGGCTGGGCCTGTACACAAATACTTGCCATGCTCATCAGTAAAACACCTATCAATTGCTTCATCAGTTCGTCTTGGTTCTTGGTGAAAATATTATAAAGACATCAGTTAAAGTTAAACCGCTGCCCTTTATCGGTTAACAGGCCCCAGTTTCGGGCGAAGACGGGCTTTACTTTTATTAAAGATATTCTGTCCGTTCTCTATGCCTTTGCGGATCTCCTTCTGCCTTTCTACCGGCAGGTGGATGGTATCTTTGCATTCTTTTCCGCAACATCCGTCGTAATCCGCTGCGCATGACTCACATTGGATGAACAATAAATGACAACCATTGTTTTTGCAATTGGTATGATCATCGCAGGGTTTGCCACATTGATGGCAGCGGGCGATCACATCTTCGGTAATGCGTTCTCCCAGTCTGTCATCGAACACGAAATTCTTTCCGATGAACTTACTTTCCTGTTCAGTTTCTTTTATCTGTTTTGCGTAGTTAATGATACCGCCTTCCAGATGAAATACATTTTTGAAACCCTTATGCAGCATATAGGCGCTGGCTTTCTCACAACGGATCCCGCCGGTACAGTACATGATGATATTTTTTTCTTCCTTACCTTTCATCATATCCACCGCCATAGGCAACTGATCGCGGAAAGTATCAGAAGGAACTTCGAGCGCGTTCACAAAATGGCCCACTTCATATTCGTAGTGATTACGCATATCCACTACAACGGTATCGGAGTCTTTCAGCAGTTCATTCATTTGTGAAGCATTCACATAACGGCCTTTCTTCTCCATGCTGAATTCCGGATCGTTGATACCATCGGCCACAATTTTTTCACGAACTTTTATTTTGAGTACCCAGAAACTTTTTCCATCATCATCTACAGCTATATTCAAACGCAATCCGTTCAGGTATTCGATGGAATACAGAAAAGATGTAAAGGCTTCCAGTTGCTCTGTTGGCACACTGATCTGGGCGTTGATCCCTTCTTTAGCTATATAGATCCTTCCAAATACACCCAATGCATTGAGATGCTTATAGAGAAAGTCGCGAAATTCCTGAGGGTTTTCGATCGGAAAATAACAGTAAAAACTGATGGTGGTTCTCTGGAAGGTTTCCTCCATTAAACGTTGCTTGAGCTCCTCATTGGAGACACGGTTGTGTAATACCGGCATAGGGTTTCATTTTAGACATCCCCGAAAGAATGTTCCATTAATTAAAAAGGAGCCACTTGCATGGTGGCCAAAATTTCGGAACAAAGATAGGGAATTGTGGATTTTCGGATTACGGATTGGCGGATTAGCGAATAAAACTGCGCCTTTGCGCCTCTGCGTGCATATTTTCACGCAGAGGCGCAAAGGCGCAGTTTAGATAGGTTATCTGAAGATCGGGATCGTTAAACGGAAGCCGGAGGGCCGACCGCCGCCTTCTTCGAATCCCTGTACAAAATCAACACGGATAATTTTCAGGATGTTTTCGATACCGCCAAAGAATTCGTAATAGTTGGCTCCTTTGCCGATATGTAAAGCATTAGCGCCACCTACAAAGAACCAGTTCAGCTTTTTGAAGCCGGGTATCTTATTACTCAGTAATCCATTTAAATGATATTCTACATGTGCCGTTCCCTGGAAGTTCGAGGTGTTGCTGTATTTATAATACGGCGCCAGCTGAAAACTGTTCAATTCCTGCAAAGCAAAAATCGTTTGGTTACCGAGGTAATGCTGGTAATCGGGAATAAACACTTTTTGGGCATCAAAGAATCCTCCAAAAGTGAACCGGTATTTTAATTGCCCGGCCAGTTTCAGATCAAGATCATCATTTACGGTGATACGCCATTTGGTATAGTCTACATCGCTGCCCAATAATCCATGGACCCCTTTGGTGATGGTAGCCGTAATGGTTGGGTAATCAGAACCGATATTCACTTTCCTGTCGGGGTATTCAATATAGTCGGCACCCGGGAACCAGACCATACTTACTGAAAATGTACTGGCTTTATTGGGCACCATCTGAGACTTGGTTAATTCAACCGGATAATTAGGTGTGAATTCGCGGTTCTTCGGATTTTTCCAACTCACCGGATCGGCCAGGTTATCCAGCGGCGTTCTGTTCTGGAACTGGAATGAAGCATTGAAAGTAAAGCCGTTTCCTAAACCTGTTCCATAACCTACCCTGAAATAATCGGCTTCATAGATCTTCATGTAATTAGAGGTATAATCGAGCGTACTGAGCGAGTTGATCCTTTCCGAAATAGAACCTGCATTATTGAACTGGTAAACTTTCCGGCCACCGGAAAAATTAAGAGAATGCACATATTTCTTTCCAAAATTGTATCCTACGGTTACAGAAGGATTAAGGTGTTTATTGGCAAAGCCATAACGGATATCCGGACTAACAGAAAATGATTTTCTTCCTTCCTGCCCACTGTCAAAACGCTTGCGGTAATTAGCAGTGAAATTAACCACACCGCCTTCTACTGTATTGTAATTAAGTGTACTTAACAATGGAACGATACTGATATTTTCTCTTTTCGATCTTTTGCTGAAAGTTTGCCCCGTAAAGAGTAAACCCCTGAGCCGGAATTTATTCCGTTTTCTATCGAGAGAATCCAGGTATCGGGGATCTTTTCTTGCCTGTTCGAGGCTGTCTTTCTTTTTATAATCGCGTACTTCTTCTGTGAGCAGGGGCAGAGGGCGGATACTGTCCCAATAAGCCATGGGCTTTTTATTAGAGCTATCAAAGAATTTAAGCAGGGTATGATCAAAGAATTTGGGTTTGAATTTGGGATCCATATCAAACTTATCATACACCTGTACAAAACTTCCGAAGAAATTAAATCCTAAGAAATTACCGGATGGATAGATCACCTGGTTCTTGATAACCCAAACATTTCCGGATGGAACATATAACTGCTGGATCTTTAATGTATCCAGTAATTGCATCTGTTGTTCTTTATACAAAACAAGATCAACACTTTGTATCCGCCATTCATTTTCAATGATATTGATATACCCGCTGAACACCGGTTCGTACTTTCTTCTGGGTATTACTTTAATGCGGTTGATCTCTTTTCCGTTCTCGTAGAAAGTGCCTTCAAATTTGTATTTATAAAAGTTGAGAGCCCCTGCCGCGATCGGTGAAACATAACCGCGTGGGTTCAGGTTCTCCCCCACTGAAATATTATTCTCATAAAAAGAAACGATCTGCGGATCGCTTAATCCAAAACTGTTGCTTCGTCCGCTTACTTTGGTAGAGATCACTTCTATTTTTTGTTTGCGGGGTTCCTCTACAGAATAACGGGCAATGGTCTCCGACAAAAAAATCATTTTCTTTTTACTGGTATCCCCATCTTCAAAATCCACTTTGCGGCCAAAGAAAGTATTGGGGAAATTACGTAGCTGTATCTGTCCCTTGATATATACTTCACATTGAAAAGCCTTGATCTCTTTCAGGTGTTCTTCTCTTTTTTCGATCGCTTTGCGAATGATGGCATAGACCGGATCTTCGCCACCACTTTGTACCACCACATCTTTCAGGCTGTATTGCTGTTCTTCCAGTTCAAAATCAACCTGAACATCTGCCTTGCCTACTTTGATCTTTTTTTCTATGGTTTTATGTCCGATATATTGACAGACAAGGGTGTACTCCCCCGGCTCCAGCACGATAGCAAATACCCCTTTACTGTTAGCCGAAACCCCCAGTGTGGATCCTTTTACTAAAATGGATGAGAAAGCGAGGGTGCTGCCATTTTTTTCTTTAATGGTGCCGGTTACGGTTGCTGCATCCGCTATGATGCAGGAGAGCAAAGGGAGTATACATATAAACAGTTTGCGCATAAGCTTCGGTTACAACGAATTTAGACGCTAAATGTTGGGTTTTGTTACCCGTTCGTATAAAAAGAGGAGGTTTAACGTATTGTTAAAAGGTTTATGAACAGGCTGAATAATAAAACCGTCATTTCGAAGGAAGAATGACGGTCTCTTATCAGCATTTACTTTCTAAGATAGCTTCCCGTTAATGCTGCAAATCCACTCACCAATCCACCAATCATCCCTGTAAGGAGAATGATGGCAATAGAAGAACTGCTCTTCAACAGCAGCTGCGCTACTTTGGCGGAAAGAACATGCTCATTGGCTGAGTCTTTCAAAAATGCCAGCACGGCCCATAAAAGAAATAATCCAAGGAAACCAGATAGAAAAGCTTTGCCCGGTTTTTGATGAATGGCTACTGATACCAATAAAGAGGTAATGGCAAAACTCCACCAGGGTAAAGTGCTGTAGAGCCCAGTTACATATGCCAGGAATGCGGTTAAGATGATGGCTACGGTTATTTTCATAAATATCTTTTAGCTGTTAGTCAATGTTAAATGCCATTTGATCTTTTCATGTTTGGCTGCCTGTTCTTTTTTCAGGAATAAGATGCGGAAATATTTTCCTGCGGCCCATGTGTCTACAAAATTATCGTAGTATTTGCTGCCGGGGTTGCCGTTCTGTCCGCCCGGATAAACGCCATACGCTTCTATCTCATCGGTTAAATGAACGATCATCCGCCAGCTTGGCCCATGTGCTTCTTTGGCAGCATTGATCATGTGCTCTCCCCCACCTATCGGTAAATGCATCCGGCTTAATGCAGGTATTTTCAAAAGATGGTTTACACGTGTGTCTTTGAACTTGCCCCATTCAAGCATATTCTTGTTTTCAAGCTCTTTCAATTTTACTACTGCTTTTTTAACAGCCAGCATTGCATCATCCTGAAGAGTCTCTTTAATATCCAACGTATTTACATTATCTGCAAATGCTGCATATATGGAATCATGGGTTAGGATCTGTAATAATACCGGGGCATCGGGCCAAGATAAAGGTAATTTAGCATCACTGAATTCATCTTTCCAGATAGCTGTTACGAGACTGTCCCAGATACATTTAAATACAGTAGCTCCCTTCTCACCATAATCGCCTTTCAGATTCCAGTTCTTTAAAATGTCTATGTATTTTTTCTCATCACCATTTAATTTATTTTCATCCACATAACGCATCAATACCGGCCTGGCGAGTTCTGCAAAGGAATTGTAGTTCTCCATTTGCAAGTGCTGCATATCTTCCGGTGTAATGCCATTCATAGCAGCCAGTTTTCGGTTAATGGTAAACCCTCTGAACAATGGAAAGTTATTGGCAGCACCCAGGTAATAAGGATAAGTGGTGTCTGTTACCATTTGATTGGCACTGCTTACAAAACCCCGGACCGGATTTTTGATCATGGGATTTTCGTCCGTTGGGATCACACCTTGCCATGCATAACTGCTGTCGGTTCCCGGCATAATAAAATCACCCTGTCTATTCCATCTGGCAACAAATGCCCCTTGTTGTTTGATGGCAATATCACCGGTTTTAGAGGCAAAGACAAAATTCTGTCCCGGACAAACAAACGTAGATATCGCTTGTAAATATTCGTCATAATTCTTCGCATGGTCAAGATCGTAGAAAGTCTGCACGGCTGTACCCGGCACATTGGCCATCCAATGAACAGCCAGGTATTTTCCTTCGGTGCTGATGTTTTTGTAAGACTGGTCGTACATCACAGGGCCAAAAACGGTCATGGCAATATCTTCCACCTGGTCGGGTTTACCTTTTACTTTGATCACTTCTTTACGGTGTTCAGCTTTTGTCCAAACGCCGTTATACATATATTCAGAGAGTGTTGAATCTTTGAACTGCATATCATAATAATCGATCACATCTCTTCCGGCATTGGTCTCTCCCCAGGCAATGCTGTCGTTAAAACCGATCATTACCGCAGGTGCCCCGGGGAAACTTGCTCCATACGTATTTTGTGTGGGTGTATTCAGTTGCACTTCATACCAGATAGAAGGTAGATTCAAACCCAGGTGTGGGTCGTTACATAAGATAGGTCTTCCACTTTTTGTTTTGGAACCGGATACGGCCCAGTTATTACTTCCATTATCCTTATCGGGTACCATGGGAGCCATCGCCGTACTGTTGTTTCTCGTTTTCCCGAAATAGGCAGAATCTACATTAGCAGGTGCTTGGGGAACAATAGAGGGTTTGAGGAAAGCCGTTCCTTTGGGAATGATCGGATCCAGTGAATCTTCCACATTGGGGAAGAGTTTGTTGAATTCATCATACCCAAAATAATTTTTGGCATTGGTAAGCTGAAGATCAGCGGTAGCACCCCTCCCGGAAAGATCATACGACATGAACATCATGAACAGATAGGTTTTGAAAGGTGTCCAGGTTTCGGGTTTGTAATCGAGTAATTTGTATTCGAAAGGGATCTGTTCGGGTTTCAATGATTTGATATAGGCATTCACTCCATCAGCGTAAGCATCGATGGTGGCTTTCATCACTGGGTTCTTATCCATATTGGCCATGGTTTGTTCGGCACCATATACCATACCCAGTCTTCTGAAGAATCTGTCGGTTGATAAACGTTCTTCACCCACGATCTCACTCAATCTTCCTCCAGCCACATAGGTCTGGAAATCCATCTGCCATAAGCGGAATTTTGCATGCAGAAACCCTTGGGTAAAATAAGCATCCAGATCGTTATCGGCATAAATATGCGGAACGAGGCGATCGTCCATGTATACATCCACTTTGCCACGTAGTTCAGGAAGTTTGATTTCGCCGGAAAAATCTGCATTGGCCGGTTCGGCATTTTGCCAGAAACCCAATTGAGGCGAAAGGAAATAACCCAAACGGGGCGTCTTTGAGCCGGCAACAGGCAATTGGGTATTCAGGGCCACAACCAACCCGGCTGTAACCAATCCCGAGATCAGCAAAGGAACAATTCTCATAGCAAGCAGTATTAGGCTATGAAAATAATCATTTTTGAGAAGCGCTTTGTTCAATTAAGAATTAAAAATTAGAAATTAAGAATTACCCGATTTTATAACTAAACGGTACAAACCCCGAGATTACTTATATTGTTAGTTTACCTGCCAAAACGAGCAGGTTTACCTTCAATTTTTAATTATTAATTTCTAATTTTTAATTAGCACCTTCCCTCCGTATTTTTGCACTCCCATGAAGCAGTTCAACGTACCCAACATTTACCGCAGTCCGCTTATCAGTGCCATTAAACAGCAACGTAAGCAGGACGATAAACTTAAAAAGGATTATACCCCTACTTTACTGGATCTTGGGCCTTTGCAGATCTTTCTGGCGCGTCATTTTGGGTTTTGTTATGGGGTGGAGAATGCTATTGAGATCGCCTTTACCACGATTGATGAGAACCCGGGTAAACGTATCTTTTTATTGAGTGAAATGATCCATAACCCGCAGGTAAATGCCAACCTGGTGGAGAAAGGGGTTCAGTTCTTACAGGATACTTATGGAAAACAGCTGATTCCTTTTGAAGAAATTACGTCAGAAGATGTAGTGATCATTCCTGCATTTGGTACCACCCTGGAAATTGAAAGGATGCTGAATGAAAAAGGCATTACTACTGCCAAATACAATACTACCTGCCCCTTTGTAGAAAAAGTATGGAACCGAAGTGAGCAGATCGCTGAGAAGGGATATAGCATTGTGGTACACGGAAAACCCAAACACGAAGAAACCAGGGCTACTTTTTCACATGCATCCTCACACACACCAACGGTTGTGGTGAATGATATGGCTGAAACCATTGAGCTGGCCAAATACATCACCGGCGAAAAACCTGCCGAAGAGTTCTATACAGCATTTAAAGGTCGTTACTCAGAAGGCTTTAACATTGAACAACATTTACAAAAGATCGGCGTGGTAAATCAAACCACTCAATTGGCCAGTGATACACAGGCGATCTCTGATTATATGAAAAATGTATTCATCAAACAGTATCAGTTAACTGCTGAAACCATTGGGGAACGCTTTGCTGATACCAGAGACACCTTGTGTTATGCCACCAACGACAACCAGACAGCCGTAACAGGAATGCTGGAAACCATGGCAGATCTTGCCATAGTGATCGGCGGACATAACAGCAGCAACAGTTCACACCTGGTTGAATTATGTGAGAACCAATTGCCCACCTATTTTATTGATTCGGCAGACAGGCTGCTAAATACCAAAGAGATAGAGGACCGTAACTGGAAAACCAAAGAACTGAAGCAGGTAAGCGGTTATTTACCGGCTAAAAAACCATTACAGATCCTCATCACCAGCGGCGCCAGCTGCCCGGATGCTGAAGTGGAAAAAGTGATCCGGAAACTGGCGGGCTTTTATGGGGTGGAAGAAAAAGTGACTACGCTGACCCATGCATTCAGTGCCCTATAATCTTAGTCACTATCATTTGCAAAAAATCAGGGCACAGAAAAATCTGATGAAGACAGAAAAGTAAGGAACCCCTTAAACGATCTCCGTATAGAAGTTTGTACAACAACCTTTCCTTTTTTAACAATTTTGCATTCTGCTTCCGATTGAATTAGTTCTAATTTTAGGGCTTAATTCCCACTTCAATCATGAGCGAGATCAACGAAACCATACAGGAGTCTATTGAACAGACCGAGAAAGGAAAACTAAATGCGAAAGTGGCATTGTTTGTTGCGATTACCGCCACATTTATGGCGCTTTGTAATGTAAAGGACGGAAACATTGTACAGGCCATGTCGCAGGCACAGGCAAGAGGTATTGATGCATGGTCTTATTTTCAGGCAAAAAGCACCAAACAATCCATTGCCGAAAACTCACTGCAATTATTGAAAGCCGAAAAGTTAGCAGGCAGTGATACCCTGATAGCAAAATACGAGAGAGAAATTACGCGCTACGAAAAAGAAAAAACAGAGATCAAGGCTCAGGCAATCGGCTATCAGAAAGAGTATGACGATATCAATGAATTTGATGACCAGTTTGATATGACCGATGCCTTACTCACCATTGCCATTGCCATGTTTGGCATTACCGCACTTACCAATAAAAAATGGTTGCTTTATTTTGCTGCAGGAACCAGTTTACTAGGCATCATATTAGGTCTCGCAGCATTCATGCATATCAGTCTGCATTCGGATCTGGTTTCTAAGATCTTAGGATGATGGGCTGTGGTGAGTAGTGAGTAGTGAGTAACTTGTAAAACCACAAGAACCAAGAACCAAAACTCACTACTCACTACTCACGATTCACTCCCCCATTCCACACTATGGAATTCATCTTCCAACATTATTGATTCAATCGGCCTCATCGGTAAAAGACTCTTTCCTATCGGTGATACCTGATTTTTAATCTTGCCAAAAGCGAAGAATCCAGTACATTTAACGGTAACATTCACTTCAAAAATTGCTATATGAAAGATCTGTTTTCCAACCGTCGTAAATTCATAAAGAATACCGCTGCTACGGCAACGGGTATGGCGTTTCTATCTTCAATGCCAAAGTCGTCTGTTGCGGCTGTTTCGGCAGAACCTAAGATCCGGTTTTCGGTGATCAACATCAACCATAACCATATTTTTTCCATGGTTAATGCGGTGATCCGCGGTGGCGGACAATTGGTTTCTGTATATGCCAAGGAAGCCGATCTGCTGGCCAACTTTACCAAAGCATTTCCACAGGCCAAGGTAGCGGGCAGTGCCGATCAGATCCTAGAAGACAACTCCATACAACTTATTTTAAGTTCCGGTATCCCTGATGAAAGAGCACCATTAGGCATTGCCGTAATGGAGCATGGGAAAGATTATCTGGTAGACAAACCCGGTATCATCACACTCGAACAACTGGAAGAAGTACGACGTGTACAGAAAGAGACCAAACGAATTTACTCGATCATGTACAGCGAACGTTTTGAGAACAAAGCTACTGTAAAAGCGGGCGAACTGGTGAAAGCAGGTGCTATCGGAAATGTTATACAAACCGTGATTCTGGCGCCGCATCGCATGTCACCAAAAACAAGACCGGAATGGTTCTTTGATAAGAAAAGATTTGGCGGCATTATTTGTGATATCGGTTCGCATCAGTTTGACCAGTTCCTGTATTTTACAGGTTCTACTTCAGCAGAAGTTGTTGCATCGCATGTAGGCAATGTGCACTATCCGCAATATCCTGGGTTTGAAGATTTTGGAGATATTACGCTAAGGGGTAATAATGGTATGGGCTATATCCGGGTTGACTGGTTTACACCGGATGGACTGGCATCATGGGGTGATGGCCGTTTAACTATTTTGGGAACAGAAGGGTTTATAGAAGTACGCAAAAATGTAGACATAGCTGGCCCTGCGGGTGGTAATCACTTATATATTGTTAATCAGAAAGAAACCAAATTCATCGATTGCAACAGTGAACCTTTGCCATTTGGCGAATTATTGGTGAATGATGTTCTGAACAGAACAGAAACCGCTATGCCACAGGCACATTGCTTTCTGGCTACAGAGCTGGCTTTGAAAGCGCAGAAGAATGCACATACGATCAGTCTCAAAAAATGATGATAGCCGTTGTATTGATCCTTGTTATCACAATAGGGGTGTATGCATTCATGCACCAGCCTTCTTTTGGCAAACTGCCTTCCGGTAAACGGCTTGAGAAAATAAAGAACTCACCGCATTACCGCGAAGGCAGTTTTCAGAATATCCATCATACCCCTACGCTTGAGGAAGGCCAGAGCTATACCAAGGTGATGAAGGAATTCTTTTTTGATAAAGACAAAAGAAACCTTCCCAAATTTCCACTGCCTTCACAAAAAACAAATTTGTTATCGCTCAACCCTGATGAAAATATTCTGGTGTGGTTTGGTCACTCTTCTTATTTTATGCAGGTTGATGGAAAGAAGATATTGGTTGACCCGGTATTCAGCGGTAATGCTTCTCCGGTAAGTTTTACAACCAAAAGTTTCCCTGGCACAGATGTGTACGCAATTGAAGAATTTCCTCCCATCGATTATCTGTTCATTTCGCATGATCACTGGGACCACCTGGATCATACAACCGTTACCCAACTCAGTGTAAAAAAGATCATCACCGGCCTGGGTACCGGTGCCCATTTTGAACGTTGGGGATTTGATCCTGATATTGTTATAGAAAAAGATTGGAACGAAGAAGCCCGGCTGGATGAAGGGTTTTATATCCATACTTTTCCTGCCAGACATTTTTCCGGCAGAGGGTTTTCCAGAAATCAATCCATCTGGGTGTCATTTGTGCTGATCACACCACACATGAAAATATTTATCGGTGGAGATTCCGGATATGATACCCATTTCTCCGAAATCGGTAAAGCCTATGGCCCGTTTGATCTGGCAATACTGGAATGTGGTCAATACAACCGTTACTGGAAATACATTCACATGATGCCGGAAGAAACAGCAAAGGCAGCAGTTGAATTGAACGCAAAGGTATTATTACCGGTACATTGGGCTAAATTCAGTCTTGGCTTACATGCCTGGGATGAACCAATCATTCGGGTAACACAGGCTTGTACAGAAAGGAATCAGCCGGTTATACATCCCATGATCGGAGAATGCGTAAATTTGAATGCACCCGCCGCTTCTCTGCGCTGGTGGGAAGGAATCGATTGACCAATAATAAGTACAATAGAAAAATAATCAGCATGGCCTTAAGCAACCAAATCAAAGCAGTATATATCCTTTGCAGTCTATCCTTTTGTATTGTATCCTGTAAACAAAATGAAACAAAAGATAAAACACTGGTTGCGCATGAAAAGGATTCTGCGCTCGACTGCCAGACTAATATCCCATCCAGATTCACCATTGCCAAAGCGGAAGACAGCAATAGTGTTACCCATACAATTGCCAGTCACGAAGGCATGACGCTCATAATAACCGGTGAATCTGTTTTAGGTGCTTCTGATAACGAAGGCAGAAGAGATGAATACCCGGCACATAAAGTTGCTGTAAAAAATTTCTGGATGGATGTGAATGAAGTAACCAATAAACAATTCAGCGAGTTTGTAAAAGCCACCGGCTATATCACCACAGCAGAAAAACCTGTTGATTGGGAAGAACTCAAAACACAATTACCTCCTGGAACTGCCAAACCACCGGCTGAGCAACTTGTACCCTCTTCACTGGTATTCAAAAAAACAAATACAGAAGATCTGAACGATTATTCGCAATGGTGGAGCTGGGTGGCAGGTGCCAACTGGAAACATCCGCAAGGACCGGGTTCTGATATTGTGGGTAAGGATAATTACCCGGTTGTTCAGGTAAGCTGGGAGGATGCTGTGGCTTATTGCAAATGGGCCGGTAAGCGGTTACCTACCGAGGCTGAATGGGAATATGCCGCAAGAGGTGGGTTGAAAGAGAAAAAATATCCCTGGGGTAATGAGGATATCGAAGCAGGAAAACCCAAAGCCAATACCTGGCAGGGAAAATTTCCTGCGATGAATACCGATTGGGATCATTTTGAAAAAGCGGCACCGGTACGTTCTTTTGAAAAGAACGGATTCGGATTGTATGATATGGCGGGTAATGTATGGGAATGGTGTAGCGATTGGTATCGGCCAGATTACTTTCAAAGCATAGTAGCCACAGTAGCCAATTCACCCAAGGGACCAGCCAGCAGTTATGATCCGGAAGAACCTTCTATCCCAAAAAAAGTGATCCGTGGAGGCTCTTTTTTATGCAATTCTTCCTACTGTAAAGGGTATCGGGTTACTTCAAGAATGAAATCCTCTCCTGATACGGGCATGGAGCATACAGGCTTCCGATGTGTAGCAGATAATTAACAAGCTGCTCTAAATAATACTGCGCCCCTGTCTGCCGACAGGCAGGTTTGCGCCCCTGCGTGCATTTATACCGCAAGTCCTATATCTTTAAGGGATCATCTAAATCCCAACAGAATGAAACGATTGCTGCTCCCTGTCCTATTTGTATGGCTGTTATCCGTAAACACCCATGCACAACAGGCCGTAACGGCCGCCAACCGTTTTATGGCCATGCTGGATCCGGGCCAGAAAGACTCTACGGTATTCCCTTTTGACGGAGAGGAACGTTACAATTATCATTTTGTGCCACTGCGCAGACAGGGCATCACTTTTAATGATATGAATGAGGAGCAAAAGCGTGCTGCACTCGATCTGATGCGCACCTGTATGAGTGAAGAAAGTTTTCAGAAAGTGGCACAGATCAGACAGCTGGATGATGTTTTGAAAGTATTGGAGAACAGAAAACCGGAAGATCATTATCGCGATCCCAACAATTACCATATCTCTATATTCGGAACACCCTCTGCCAATGCTATCTGGGGCTGGCGTTTTGAAGGGCATCATATCTCCTTTAATTTCTCTTTCGATAAACAAACCCTTACAGCAGCTACCCCCACATTCCTGGGAAGTAATCCAGCGATCGTTTTAAGCGGCCCGGAAAAAGGAAAGCAGGTTCTGAAAGAAGAAACCGATAAAGGCTTTGCTTTACTGCATTCACTTGATAAGACACAATTACAGAAAGCAGTGATCGATACAACGCCTTTTAAAGACATCCTGACCTTTGATAAAAGAAGCGCCATGCTGGGCAACCCTGTGGGTATCCGTTTTGCAGATTTAAACAAGGATCAACAGGCTTTCCTGCTGCAACTGATTGGCGTGTATGTGCATCGCTTTACCAAATTGTTTGCAGATGACATGTTGAAAGAGATTCAGCAAAATGGTCTGGATAATCTCTGGTTTGCCTGGGCGGGGTCTACAGAAGAAGCATTGGGTAAGGGCACCTATTACCGCGTGCAGGGACCAACCATTGTGATTGAATATGATAACACCCAGAATAATGCCAACCATGTGCATTCCGTTGTTCGCGACCTGAAACATGATTTTGGTGGTGATGAGCTGCTAGAACATTATAAGGCTGCACATAAACGTTGAGTGTAACCGACCCGTAAAAAGATATTTCCTATCTTGATGCCCTTATCTAAATAACAGTTATGAAAATTGTCACTTTCTTACTCAGTTTTTGCCTGATCGCCTCAATGGTATCTGCTCAACAAAAACCTGCCTATATTTTGTATAATGCAAAAGGCAAAAAAATAGATTACGAAAAAATGATCCGTATACTGGCGGAGAAGGATATTGTTTTGTTTGGTGAATTTCACAATAACCCAATTGCGCATTGGCTGCAGCTGGAAGTAACTACTTCACTTAAACAAAGCCGTGAGCTGGTAATGGGTGCCGAAATGTTTGAGCAGGATAACCAGGAAGCGCTGGATATGTACCTGCAGGGAAAGATCAAAGCCAAGGGATTGGATTCTATGGCCAGGTTATGGAAGAATTATCCAACTGATTATGCCCCATTGGTCAATTTTGCGAAAGAGAACCATATTGTATTTGCTGCGAGTAATGTTCCTAGAAGATATGCTTCTATGGTTTCAAAAGGTGGTTTTGCTGCATTGGATACGATCAGTGCAAAAGAAAAGACCTGGATAGCTCCCCTGCCCATTGCTTATGACCCTGAGTTACCCGGTTACAAAAAAATGATGGAAATGATGGGCGGTCATAGTGGTGAAAATTTACCCAAAGCACAGGCTATCAAAGATGCTACGATGGCTTATTTTATTCTGCAGTATTATAAAACAGGCAGCCTCTTTATCCATTTCAACGGGTCTTATCATTCAGATAATTATGAAGGCATTCTCTGGCATTTAAAAAACAAAAGACCGGAGTTAAAATATGGCACCATCACCACGGTATCACAGAAAGATGTGAACAGTTTATTGGCTGAGAATCTGGGCCGGGCTGATTTTATCATTTGTGTGGCTGAGAACATGACGACTACTTATTAGGTTAAAAAAATTGAAACTGCGCCTTTGCGCCTTTGCGAGAATTTTTCACGCAAAGGCGCAAAGGCGCAGTTTTTTTATTAAATGGCCTATTTTCATAGTATACAAAACGACTACCTATGAGCAATATTGAAGCACGGATTCAGGAACTGGGCATCACCATCCCCGATATAACCATTCCGCTTGCCAATTATATTCCAGCCAAAAGATCGGGTAATCTGGTCTATACTTCCGGCCATGTATCTGCATTGGGCGATAAATCATTCAAAGGAAAAATAGGCAGGGATATTGATACGGAAAAAGGAAAAGAAGCCGCTAAAATAGCCGCTATCAATTGCCTGGGGGCCGTAAAGAACCTGATGGGCAATCTGGATTGCATAAAACAGATCATTGCCGTTCATGGTCTGGTTAGCAGCGACCCCGAATTTACAGAACAGGGTGTGGTGATGAATGGCGCATCTGATCTGATGGTGGCCCTTTTTGGAGATGACGGTAAACATACCCGAACCGCTGCCGGTATTGCCAGTCTGCCTTTTGATTTCTCGGTATCGGTCTATATCATTGTAGAAGTTCACTGAGAGATGATTGCCGTACACTAAAAATGCTTATTTTGTTTGCATAATAAGGAAGGCCCCATGTTTCGAAGATTGGTTTTGGTATGTTTTGTATCCTGCTTACTAACGGGGTATGCCTATGCCCAGACCTTATCGGTAGACAAATTTGCCAACCAGCTTCTCTTCAATATTTTTACGCCGCAACCTGATCCTTCTATTCAGGATTTTTTAAAAACTTATATACCTGCCTTATACGAAAAGAAGAAAAAAGAAGGGATATGGGTAAATAATTCAGCCAAAACCGGGCAGGGCTACCAGGAGATCCTTTCCTTTGTGTTTACCAAACATCCCTTTTTTAAGCCCTCTTTTACCAGTGGTAAAATAGAATTCTTTTGTGTAAGGAATGGTGACCCAAAAAACACGCTGATCACCAATTGTAAACTATGGTTTGAATTCAATACTCAACTGGAAGCCGAGATGGCTTTCTCCAGCCTGATAGATACCTTCATGCCCATCAGTTCTGATAAAAAATTTGGTAGTGTTAGTGGAGCGCAAAAAGCCGAATTTACAGATGTCAGGGAAACCACCGGTTTCGGAAAGATCCGGATCCGTTTAACGGCAGACAACCTGGATCACCGTACATTTAAAGTGTTGGTTGAAACAGATAATGATCTGTAGTTCCCGTCAATCTATTTTATTTTTTCTGTAGCCCATTCCAATACAATAGCCAATTGCTCTTCTCGGGTAAGATTGGAATTGTCCAGTTCAATTGCATCAGCTGCTTTGCGCAGTGGGCTGAACTCACGGTTACTGTCTATGTAATCACGCATTTCCAGATTGGTCTTTACTTCTTCTATGGTGATGGCGGGATTTTTCGCAAAGAGTTCTTTAAAACGTCGTTCTACTCTTACAGAGGGGTCGGCAGTAACAAATATTTTCAATTCTGCATTTGGGAAAACAGTAGTGCCAATATCTCTTCCGTCCATTACGATCTTTTTCTTTTTACCCATGGCCTGCTGCTGAGCCACACCAAATTCGCGCACTTCTTTTAAAGCCGCTACTTCACTCACATGTTCACTTACCAGCATATCACGTATCAGCGCTTCTACATTCTCATCATTCAGGTACATATCGCTATGACCCGTTACTTCATTGTATTGAAAATCGAGGCCGATCTCTCCCAAAGCTTTATGGATCTCTTTTTCATGCTTCCAGTTAACATGCTGGCGCAGAAAATACAAAGTGATCGCCCGGTACATGGCACCGCTATCGATAAACACATAGTTGAGTTCGTTGGCCAGTTGCTTGGCAAGGGTACTTTTTCCGCAGGATGAATATCCGTCTAAGGTGATAATGATGTCTTTCATATTTGCAAAGCGGTAGGGGCACTAAAGCGACCTGAACGCTTTGCAAATATACAAAACAAAAAGCCGGCGTTCGAAAACACCGGCTGATTTCCTGTATGATCCAAAACCAACTAAGAGGGTAATACTACCGTATCCACAACGTGGATCACACCATTACTCTGAAATACATTTTTGATGGTTACGGTAGACATTCCGCCTTTCTCATCAGTGAGTACCAGTTTATTGCCTTTCATACTCGCTTTTAAGATACCACCGGATACCGTTTTTAATTCTGCTGTTCCATTCCCGTCTTTGATCAGCTTAGCAATAGCCTTTGCATCCCATTTTCCGGCCACTACATGGTAGGTAAGGATCTTGGTGAGGGTTGCTTTGTTCTCAGGCTTTACCAGTGATTCTACAGTTCCTGCAGGCAATTTGGCGAATGCCGCGTTGGTTGGTGCAAAAACGGTAAAAGGACCGGCACTCTGCAGGGTTTCTACCAGCCCGGCTGCTTTTACAGCTGCTACCAGTGTGGTATGGTCTTTAGAATTTACCGCATTCTCTACAATATTTTTTGTTGCATACATAGGTGCTCCACCCACTTCTACGGGCTTGTCCATTTTTTGTGCAATAGAGGCATTCAATACAAATGCAGACATAAGCATCAGGGCGATCTTTTTCATAATTCTTTGTTGAAATAAGGTTGTTTAATTTGTTTACAGATACAGATACGAGGAATGGAGAAAGGTGGATTTCGAAAATCAAAAAAAGAAGGAATATTGAATGTTAAAGAGGTAAAACACACAAACAATTAAACAATTACCCTACCCTCAGGGGAATGTTACCTTTTGAAAAAGCAATATCGAATCACTGCTGCACGGTAAAAAACAAAAATCTTTCCGGCAGTCTATTACACTGTATCTCACTGTTAAAAAATAAGGCAACTGGTTTTGAAAGATTGAAATTTGAAGGCATTTTTCAACACAGAGATACGTAGGTTAGGTGTTTCTCAAAGAAACCCGGTTATTTTACCAGACAATCGTTATATCAAATACTGAAATTGCATTCACTTCAACATTCAATATTCCTTGTTCAATATTCAATATTTATAAGTCTTTGAACAGATCCGGATAGTCTGAGATCACTCCATTCACCCCCATCTTTTTCAACTCACGAATACGCTCAATGGTATTCACCGTCCAGGGAAGCAGGCTGATGCCGGCATCGCGGCATTGTTTAACGAGTAAGGGGGTTACCAGCGTATGCTCGGGACTATACACAGCAGGTATAAAACCCAGATCGCGTAATTGTAGTGCCAAAGCTTTTTTATCAGTTCCCTCTATCAGTAAAGCAGTTTTGTATTCGGGATAATGTGCGTGCAGGTATTGCAAAGTTCGGGGATCAAAAGACTGAATGATGATACGGTGATCAATTTTCTTTTCCTTAATTACACCGATCAGCAGTTCTACAAATTCAGCAGGTTTGGGATGGTATTGATCATCGGTTTCTGCATGACTCTTGGTTTCTATATTGTAATTAGGTAAAGGTTTTTTATTGGCTTTGCAGTATTCCTCAACCGCATCGATCATATCGCTTAACAAAGGTTTTACAGCTGCCAGTTTTTGTTGTTTGGGGTATCTGGGGTGAGGACGCTGGCCTACATCAAATTTCTTAACCTCTTCATAATTCATATGATAGATGTTCAGACCCTTCTCCTCTGCTTCTGTAACCAGACTTCCATCAGGTTTGGTAGCTATCTCATGATTGAAAAAAGGTTCGTGGCTAAGGATCACTTTATTGTCCTGAGTGATGATGGCGTCTGTTTCCAGCGTGGTCACACCCAGATCGATAGCTTTAAGCATGGCCGGAATGGTATTCTCCGGCATCAAACCACGACACCCGCGGTGCCCCTCTTTATCAAAATGTTTTACTTCCAAGCGCTGGATTTTATGTGAGCCAAAACAGGCTGCAAATGATATACACAGAACAAGAACACCTGTTTTTTTCATGACGGAAAGAGTTGATCTTTTCTATTACGCATTTCTAACGCTACGGCCTGCGCATCGGCATCGCCGTTCTGCAATTTATCAAGAATATTCTCAAAACTCTGTTGATCCCGGTTCTGGCTAAGTTTAAATACATGATCCAGCGAGGTAACCTTAATCTCAAAAGCGATAATGGCTTTGCTTAGTCGTAGAACATAATCTTCCGGCAGATCTTTATACAATGAGGGAGAAGAAGGATCATTCTCATAGTAATTTGTGGTATCATCCAGGGTGGCGAGTAATTCCTGTTCGCCAAGGAAACTCATTTCGCCATGTGCATGTACTGACATATAATTCCAGGTGGATGCCTGTTTCTGATTCGAATACCAACTGGCACTTACATAAGTATGCGGTCCAGTAAAAACAGCCAGTACCTTTTTATTGGCTTCGAAAGCTTTGTGGTGGTCGTTGCCCTTCATGATATGGCCCCGCAGGTATAACTGTCCATCTCTTTCCACAAATAAAAACGGGATCTGGGTGGCTACCGGTTTCTGTTCCGCATCTACCCCCATCAATATAGCGAAAGAGTATTTTTTCATAAACGCCAGAACGATTTCTGCGTCTTGCTCTTTATAGTATGACAAATTATACATAGAATGAAGATAGGAAAACTCCTATTTAAAACCTTGTCATTTAGATAAGCGGATTTATATACAAATACCTGTATGCTGAAGTAGATAGAGTAAGGTGATCCTTAATTTACAGGCAGATAAATATCGAAGCAGGCACCTTTATTCAATTCTCCGGTTGCCAGTATGATACCATTATGGTTTTCAACTATCTTCTTCACAATAGCCAGGCCAATTCCGGTACCTTCATACACTTCCTTGCCATGTAATTTTTGAAAAACTTCAAAAATCCGATCACTGAATTGAGGTTCAAAACCAATCCCATTATCGCGGACAGTAATATGACAATAGTTTTTCTCTGAAAGAGACTTGTCTTTATTTAATTTACTCCCCTTTTCCATTTTGCTTTGAATAGTTAAGACAGAAGGAATATCGGTTCTGGAAAATTTGAGTGCATTGCTGATAAGATTGTACATGAGCTGCCGAAATTGAAAAACAATCACATTGGCATCGCAAACTTCAGTGATCTCAATAGTGGCATTCTTATCGATAATCGTATCTTTTAATTCTACCTTGATCTCTTCAATGATCATTGCCAGATCGGTATTTTCAAATTTATGATCTGTAGTATTGATTCGGGAAAAAGATAACAGGTCATCAATCAATTGCTGCATTCGTCCGGCAGCCAGTGTCATTCTTTGAAAATAATTTTTGCCGCTTTCAGAGAGGTTTTTGGCTTCATTCTCAAGAATAATAGAAACAAAGGTCTGAATTTTACGGAGTGGTTCCTGCAGATCATGACTTGATATATACGTAAATGCAAGAAGCTCTTTATTGGCGATACTTAATTCTACTGCACGTTTTTCCTTTTCTTCATTTTGAAAGGCCAACTCTTTATTGGCAATGATCAATTCTGCGGCACGTTTTTCTTTCTCTTCATTCTGAAAAGCCAATTCTTTATTGGCAATTCCTAATTCTGCGGCACGCTTCTCTTTCTCTTTATTCTGAAAAATCAGTTCTTTATTGGCAATGATCAGTTCCGCTGCACGTTTCTCTTTCTCTTCATTCTGGAACGCAAGTTCCTTATTGGCAATTCCTAATTCTGCAGCACGTTTTTCTTTCTCTTTATTCTGAAAGATCAATTCCTTATTGGCAATGATCAATTCGGCTGCACGTTTCTCTTTCTCTTCATTTTGAAATGCCAATTCTTTATTGGCCACCCCTAATTCAGCCGCACGGTTTTCTTTCTCTTTATTTTGAAAAATCAGTTCTTTATTGGCAACACCTAATTCTGCAGCTCTTTTTTCCTTTTCATGATTCTGAAAAACCAGCTCTTCATTGGCAATGAACAGTTCTGCTGCACGTTTTTCTTTTTCTTCATTTTGGAAAGCCAGTTCAATATTGGCAATCCCTAACTCTGCTGCACGTTTTTCCTTCTCTTTACTCTGAAATGCGAGTTCTATATTGGCAATCCCTAACTCCGCCGCACGCTTTTCCTTTTCATCATTCTGAATTACTAACCGGTCATTGGCTATCCCTAATTCAGCAGCCCTTTTCTTTTTTTCTTCTTTTTGAAAAGCCAGTTCTTTATGCGCTACTGACAGTTCATCTTCACCGGAAATTTCTTCTGTAGACATGGGATATGTTTTTGATCAGCATAAAATAATTATTGGATAGTGAGCCGGCTAATTGAATTTTTCCACTTCCCTTGTAAGTACGAACTTTTCCATCACCGGTTGTGATAGATCACCTTGTGCTATCACTGTAAGCGCGTGGTCGATGATATTGGTAAACTGCAAAAAATCAGCGGGCTTACGGATAAAGTACTGGGCCCCGTTCTTATACAGCAGGTTAACCACTTCCTGTTCAAATGACGTTGAAAATATGATCACTGGAACCTGCTTCAGTTTTTCATTCAGTTTGATCTCGCATAAACATTCGAATCCGTTTTTTCTTGGCATATTCAGATCAAGAAAAAGTACATTGGGGAGTTGATAGGATTCATCGGTAAGAAGCTCCATAAGCTGTTCTCCGTTATGAACGGCTGTGAAATTCGTTGGGAGAAGAAATACATGTAAAGCTTCTTCAAAAAAACTGCAATCATCCATATCGTCATCGGCAAGAAGGATATTGAGTTGATCTGTGATCATGCGTTAAGAATATATTTTAATGCATTGTTGGAATATATATTTTCAACAGCTAATGGAAGTGCATGGTTAATTACCTGGACCAGCTGGCTAAAATTACTGGGCTTATGAACATATACATTGGCCCCGGATTTGAATAGTACACTGATCTTTTCCCGGGAATTAGAGGTAGAGAACATAACTACAGGAATATCTTTCAGCTTTTCGTTCTGTTTTATTTCTGTTAAACACTCAAACCCGTTCTTACAAGGCATATTGATATCCAGAAATAAGACATTGGGAAGCTGCGCATTATTGTTTGAAAGAAAATCCATCAGTTCACCCCCATCTTTAACTGTATCAATACGTGTATGTATGGGTAATGCTTTTAAGGCTTCTTTAAATAAATGACAATCATCTGTGTCGTCATCTGCATATAATATGTAGATAGGCTTTGTATGCATGGTACTCAAAAAGTTAACCTCGCGCATTCAAAATGTTTAAGCAGGTTTGATAATCAGCTTTGTGAGTGTTTCTAAAATGACCGTCTTAAGTCCCTCAAATTCATTGGGTTTTCTAACATAATCCTGCGCTCCCATTCGAATCAACGTATCTACAAGGTTCTGCTCATAATCTACCCCCCGCATAAAAGAGGTGGAGAGCATTACAACCGGAACGTGATCCAGTTGCGCATTGGCCCTGATCTCAATCAAACATTCAAAACCGGTTTTACGGGGCATACTCAGGTCCAGAAAAAGAATATCCGGAAGGTTATTCATGTTCTTTGAAAAATAATCCATCAGCTCTTCTCCGTTGCTTACCACCGTAAGCTTGGTATTCAACGGTATTTCCTGTAAAGCCTTGGCAAAAAAGAACCTGTCATCATTATCATCATCTGCAATGAGGACCCTAACTTGCTTAGTACTCATTTCTTGTAAGATTACCTGTATAAAACAGCATTCGGGCTTGTATTATAATATGAAACTTTGGGGGCAGTGGGGTATGATAATGGGGCTTCCTTTCATTTACATGTGAGGAATTATTATTTATAATAACACACTTTGTGCAACAAGTTACCCTTATTAAACCGCCTCAACGGTTTAATGAATACACATCGTGTTACATAATTCACAGATTTGATGAAATGTTACGGATGTATCAAATCCAATTAAAAAACCGCCCCTTTGCACCTTTGCTTGAATATTCTCTCGCAGAGGCGCAAAGGCGCGGTTAAACATTTTAGTATGATCAATTACACTTCCTTCGTCATCTGTATCACTTCTGTTTGGGGCATATTGGCATTTCTGATCGCAATGTTCCGTACAGCGCTGGATACAAAATCGCGGAATGATTTTTTAGTGATCTCATCATCACCCACCATAGCCGGTATACCATTATCACCACCTTCACGTATCGTTTGCACCAATGGGATCTGGCCCAGAAACGACAGATCATACTCATCTGCCAAACGCTTACCCCCTTCTTTTCCAAAGAGGTAATATTTGTTATCGGGCAGTTCTGCCGGTGTGAAATAAGCCATATTCTCTAGCAAACCAATAATGGGCACATTGATATTCGCCTGTCCAAACATAGCGATCGCTTTTTTGGCATCGGCAAGGGCTACGTTTTGCGGAGTGGTAACGATCACCACACCGGTTACAGGTACGATCTGCATTAAGGTTAAATGGATATCGCCGGTTCCGGGTGGCATATCAATGATCAGGTAATCCAGCTCGCCCCAGTCCACATCCGTAATAAACTGACGGATGGCACTGCTGGCCATCGGACCACGCCAAACCACCGCATTTTTCTCATCCACCAATAAACCGATACTGATCAGACTGATCCCGTATTTCTGTAAGGGAACGATCATGCCCTTACCGTCTTTTTCCTTCATCAAGGGCCTTTCGCCCCTAACACCAAACATCATAGGTACACTGGGTCCGTAAATATCTGCATCCATTAAACCAACGGTTGCACCACCTTCGGCCAACGCCAGTGCCAGGTTGGCTGAAATGGTGCTTTTACCTACCCCGCCTTTCCCACTTACAACGGCGATAATATTTTTTACGCCTGATAATACCTGCTGGTCATCCTTACGTTTGGTTGTGGTATTGGCGGTGAAATTCACGGTAATATTAGCTTCCTTATTCACCAGGATCTTAATGGCATTCTCACTGGCGGTGCGCATCATATCCTTCATCGGACAGGCCGGGGTGGTTAGTACAATGGTAAAACTCACATCATTGCCCTT
>CANGOX010000024.1 GCA_947455605.1 Chitinophagaceae bacterium | reverse complement strand
TTACATCTCCTATACTTCTTTTAAGCATCCATTTGCCCAGAACAAAATATCGGTCGGGTGAGAGTTGTTCTACTTTCAGAATCTGAAAGCTAAGCTTTCCCATAGTTGCTGTATCTGGGTAGCTTTTTTTATAATTCTCGAGTGTGGTTTGAAAACCATATTTGGGGCCGTTCTTGCCTACAAACAAAAGACTGTCGCTATGCCAATAGCCCTGCATAAAATTTTCGATATTCCCCTGGTTCCAGAATTTGGTTTGATCGGCGAGGATAGAGCGGATGGTTTGTTCGTCTTTGGTTTGGGCCTGTGTTGTTAAAAAGGTTAAAGTAGTTAAAAGGGTAAAAAGCGGTTTCATGGGAAGCAATTAATCATTTAAGCTACGATTTATTTGATTAGCGGATTGCGGATTAGCGGATTGGCGGATTTTTTATAGCGGGATTTAATCCGCCAATCGGAAATCCGCTAATCTGATAATTTTTGCGCTCTTACCATTTCGCGTTTGCCCCAGGGGCCGGGTATTTTAGTTACAGTGAAACCGGCTGCTGTCATGTTTCTGCGGATCTCACTTTTGCTGCAGTAGGTAACCAGAATGCCACCGGGTGCGAGGGCTTTGTACATTTTTTCGAAGATCTCCCTGGTCCATAATTCGGGTTGTACGGTTGGGGAGAAGGCATCGAAGTATATGCAATGAACTGGCTCTGTAATGAATACGGTTGCTAATTCGGCTTTTAGTTTTTTTAAGATAAAGAATTCGCTCAAGTGAATTTCTTTTTCCCATTCGCAGTTGTGAATAGCTAAGAAATCTTCCTGAGCGTTCATCAGATGACCGTAATTAATATGAGCTATCTCCCTATCTGTTAAAGGGTATAATTCAACAGCTGTATACTTGACAGGCTGTTTGCAGGCTAATGCTTTTTGTAAACTAAGCAGGGTGTTCAGGCCGGTACCGAAACCCATTTCAAAAATATGGATAGGAGTTTTGGGGGGATGGTTAAGAATTGGTTGCAGGCCTGCATCTATATATACATGTACACTTTCTCCAATAGCTCCATGGTGACTGTGGTAGGTTACTTTCATTTCCGGGATGGAAAGGGTATGAGAACCATCTGCGGTTAATTGAATTTCTCGTTGCATGGAGGAAGCTGTGAGCTGAAAAGTATGTAAAGTTATTTATTTGGAATAAGAAAATGAGGTTCATTTGTATGCAGTACATAGTTCAAGGCTCATAGCTTTTTTATAACTTTCCCTCATGGAATATGTATCGCATTTACAAAAGGATAAAAAACTGGCCCGAACCATTGGAGTTGACCTGCACGAACTGAAACTGCATAAAAATATTCCTGTTCGAATCATGGCGAGCATCATCAGCCAGCAGTTAAGTACAAAAGTAGCCAAAGTGATCTTTAAACGGTTTCTCGAATTGTATAATGGTAAAGAGCCAAAACCACAACAGGTGTTGGAAACACCAGCATTAACCTTGCGGTCTATCGGATTAAGTAATGCAAAAGTGAGTTATGTACATAATGTTGCAGCTTTTTGTATTGAGCATAAAATAACGGATAAGAAATTGCTGGCCATGGACAATGATGAGATCATTGAGCTTTTGGTGCAGATCAAAGGAATTGGCAGATGGTCGGTAGAAATGTTATTGATGTTTACCCTTGGCAGGGAAGATGTGTTCGCTGTAGATGATCTCGGTATTCAACAGGCTATGTGCAAACTGTACAAACTTGATTTTGCGAACAAAAAGGAAATGAAAGAACGGATGTTAAAGATCTCTGCTAAATGGAGGCCTTACAGAACCTATGCCTGTTTACATTTATGGCGGTGGAAGGATAATACGCCGAATGGGTAATGATTAACGGAGAACGCATAAGGCATAAGGCATAAGGCAGAACGCTTAACGCTTAACGCTTAACGCTTAACGCTTAACGCAGGATATTGTGGGTATGTAATTTAACGTATAAAGACTGACTTCTAGCCTTTAGCATTCAGCGTTTCGCGTTAAGCGTAACTTCCGGATGCATTATTAAGTTAGCGGTAATTACTTAATAGCGGTAATTGATTTTATTGCATTCAGCATTCTTTTTTCTGCGGGTGTAGCCGTAGAGATATCATCTGCTTTGATAAGTGGCCTATTTTCATCAGATTTACCCCTTTCGATCATTTTACCAAGCTTGGGAAAGTAATCATCTACATGGCGTTTGGTTCTATTACTGGTATGTTGCAGCACAAATGATCCACCCGTTGCACTTCCCGGAAATGTTCCTCCCGAATCGGGAAACCATTGGCCTGTGAGGTATTCATTGTTGTTTTCTGTAAAATAGTGAAGGTTTAACCGGTTGATAAAATTGCAGTACAGGTAAGAAGCGGTAGAATTATCAAAATATTCAACATGTTCTTTGTAAAGATCTAACCTGGCAGTCGGTTTTTTAGTTAAGGAGCCTGTTACACTGCACAAACAGGTTGCACTTTGGTTATTGCTTGAATCGCTGGTATTGTACACCCCCCAAATGGTTCTGCCATCCTGCTTTATTTCTAGGGTAAAATAATAATTGCGGGTAAGATTAGTTTGTTTTGTTGAGATCAATCCGCTCCAGGTTCCAGTGATATTCTGTGAGTAGGAATCGGTTATAATCAGTATAAGAAAGCATGATAGAAATAAACGTTTCATGGGTTTATTTTATCATTCTAATATAAATAAAAAAAATTAATGTAACAACGGCGGATATAAGTGTTTATCGTTCAGGTAGCTATAAGCGTTCCAACCGATAGCCCCCTCCATTAGGCGGAGTTTCTGGCTGCATTGATAATGCCAAACATACTTCTTGTGATCAGCTTCTCATATACCCCTTTCAGTTCAGGTGTTACCTCTTCCTGATGTAATTGATGTAAAGCATATTGCTGAATGGTTAGCAGCGGTAATACGATCTTATCGCGCATCTGTATAGAGGCCCGGCCGGTTTTATCATCCTGCATCAATTCTTTGCAATCCGAAAGTTCAAGCACCAGTGATGTGGTAAGATCAAATTCTTTTTTGATCAGCTCCCAGATAGCTCCGTATTGCGGATCGTCTTTGATATATTGGGTTAAGGCAAAGGATGATTTTAGCATGCTCATCATGCTGTTATCTATCAGCGTTCTGAAGAAGAGTACATTGCGGAACATGGCTTTAACATCATCCCATAACCCTTGTTCTTTCATCTGCTGCAAGGCGGTGCCCACACCAAAATAACCGGGCACATTCTGTTTTAACTGGCTCCAGCTTCCTACAAAAGGAACGGCGCGCAGATCTTCGAAACGTAAACCACCACCGCTGCCACGTTTAGAGGGGCGGCTGGCTATATTGCTCTTGCTGTAATAATTCAGCGGACTGAATTGTTGCAGATAGGTAAGAAAGAGCGGGTGTGTTTTAAATGATTGGTAAGCTTCATAACTGATCTTGCCCAATTCATCCAAAAGAAAACGATCGTGTTGTGATAATTGTGTTCTTGAATCAGAAAACAATTCGTTACTAAGACCCGCACTTAATAACTGCTCCAGATTGTATTGAGAAGATTGTATGGTGCCAAAGTTAGACGTGATGGTTTGTCCCTGTACCGTTGTCTGTATCTCTTCGTTCTCAATACTGCTGCCGAGTGATGCATAAAATTTATTGGTCTTGCCACCACCACGAGAAGGTGGCCCGCCGCGGCCGTCAAAGAATTTTGCCTTGATATCGTATTTGCGTGAGATAGCCGTTAGATTTTCTTTAGCAGTATAGATACTCCAGTTGGCCTGCAGATAACCGCCATCTTTTGTGCCGTCGCTAAAACCCAGCATCATCGTTTGTTGCTGGTTTCGTTGCTGCAGGTGTTGTTTGTAAACAGGATGTGTGTACAGGAATTCCATAATGGTTTCTGCTTCCTGCAGGTCATCAATGGTTTCAAACAGCGGAATGATATCCACGGTAAGGGTTTCTGCATTCCATCCGCATAAACGGAACAGTGCATATACTTCCATCACATTTACCGGGCTCTGGCAATTACTGATGATATAGCGCTGGCAACCCGATTCGCCATTCATCTGTTGTACCTGTTTGATCGCATAGATACTTTCCAGTGTGTCTTTGGCAATGCCATCGGGCAAAAAGGATGGATCCACTTTGCCATCCAGTGAAGAGAGGATGTTGATCTTTTCTTCCAGAGAAAGCGATGCGTAATTGTCCGGTATCACTGCAGGTAATCCGATTGCTTTTAATCCTGCATTCAGTTCCAGTAAAACCTGTGTGTGTATACGGCTGTCCTGGCGAATATCGAGTGTGGCAAAATGGGTACCAAAGATCTTGATCTTGTGAATGAGGCTGTCTATGCGTTGAATATAGAGAGAATGATGTTTCTCTACCACCAGTGCACGCATGTTATTGAGCTGTTGCAGCAGTTCCTGTGTAGTAATGCGTTTGCTTTCTTTAGGGCCGAATACATTTTCGTAGAGTTGTTCTTCCAGGCTGTGTATCATAGCATCAACACCGGAAAAGGTAAGCCTGCGAACCAGTTTGCGAACATCTCTGTAATAACAAACAATGATCGCACTGCGTAAGGCTTCGGCTACTTTTATGGTGGTGGCTGCATTTACATACGGATTACCATCCCTGTCTCCTCCGGGCCAGAAGCCCAATTCGATAAGAGGGTTATCGCTTTCGAAATCATTATCAAAAATTTCCCGCTCAACAAAATTGTAAATATTACCGATAGAGTGGTAAAGGATATTTTCGAGATACCACATGAGGTTCACCGCTTCATCGTAAGGCGTGGGTTGTTTCTTATTGAAGAAGGGTGTGATGCCCAGTTGTTGTATATACAGATTGATAGTATGGAAATCATTCTTGCTGATGGCATCATTCATATCATGAATAATACCCAGCACGCTGCCGGGATAGAACTGTGTGGGATGTGCAGTAAGTACCACCCTGACCCTGAACTTTCTTAGTTTATTTTTCAGCGCCTGTGTTTTGCCTGCAAAGATGGCTTCGTTATATAAAGCTTTCAAGCTTCCGGCCCCATCCATATTGTTTACAGTGGTGAAGGCTGCGTCTTCTATCGCATCAAATAATACTACCTGTCTTTCTACGTATTGTGCAAACTTAAAAAGGCGGTCAACTTTTTCGGCCTGTGTTTTAACGTTGGTATGTTGCTGAAAAAAATGATCGATGATCTGCATCGGGCTTTTGCCCTCTTCATAACCATCTTTACAGGCCTGTAGCAGTATAGGTAATAAAGCACCCACGTTGGCGATGCCGGAGAAAGGAAGGGCGGCGAACAGACTGTTATAAATAGTGTACTTGTCTGTTACATTGCGTTTGAAATTGTTGATATATAAGGAGGACGACATAGATTGCTTGGTGAAGGCAAGTTAATTCATTTGCACAAAAAGAAACTAACAAAACGCCCGTCAATACTGATTTTTCGCCATTTTCATGGCTAATGATTGTTAGTTAATAAAATGAATGAAGATTAAACTTTATACATTTGACTAAGTCTAAGAGAAACCTGCTTACTACTAAATTACCCTGCATGCATGCTGACGATAAGGAACTATTGTTCCAGTTTCAACATACGGATACAAAAGAGCGTGCATTTACAGCCATCATAAAAAAATACCAGGAGAAACTGTATTGGCATGTGAGAAGACTGGTTGTGGCACATGAGGATGCCAATGATGTGTTACAGAATGTATTCATAAAAGTGTGGAATGGCCTGGCCAATTTTAGGGAAGACAGTCAATTGTATACCTGGCTTTACCGGATCGCAACCAATGAGAGCCTGAGCTTTCTGGAACAGCAGAAAAGAAGGGGCACTATCAGTCTGGATGATGAAGGAAGTGAAACGCTGGCCAATCAGGTAAAGGCAGATACGAATTTTGATGCCAATAAACTTGAGTGGAGACTGCAGGTAGCCATACAACAACTACCCGAGAAGCAACGTTTGGTATTCAATCTTCGTTATTTTGATGAAATGCCCTATCAGGAAATGAGCAGGATCCTTGATACCAGTGAAGGTGCGCTCAAAGCCAGCTACCATCATGCTGCCAAGAAAATAGAGGAATTCATAAAAAATTATTAAACTTTAAGCAAAATAGGGGGTCAAACACGGTACAATGAGCAGTTCTGAGAACATATTGAATGAAATGAAGGAGATCAGCCTATTACTGGCTGATGCAGACCGCATACTCCCTTTTACCCTTCCACAAGGGTATTTTGAGGGATTTCCGGATGCTGTCATTCATAAGATTCAAAATGCACCTGCTTTGTTGCCCGAGGCAAAGCATTCTTACCAGGTACCTGACAACTATTTTGAAACCCTCCCGGAAAGGATACTTTCTAAAATTCAGGTAGATCACAGAGCATCCCACGAAGAACTTAATCTGGTTGCTCCTTTGTTGACCAAAATTGGCAGAGAGCCTGTAATGAGTGTTCCTGAGGGGTATTTTGAACAGCTACAGCCGCTGGATAAACTTACTGATCATACGGCGAAAGCTAAAGTAATTACCTTCAGAAACTACAGCCGTTGGATTCAATATGCTGCTGCTGCCATGGTTACAGGTATCCTGATAACCGGTGCATTTATCTTTACCGACTCGAACAGTTATCTTGATCAAGAGAAAAAGGGCAGGATCGAAATGCGGGGAATACCGGACAGTGCAAAAGACGCAACTATCATTAGCCCGGCCAATTCAGATAATGCCGAAGAAGCGTCAGATAATACACTTGCCAATGGAAAAGATGGTGAAGAAGCTATCAATACCATAAGCAAATCTGCCCGCTCAATATCTACTTTGGAAATGGTGAGTGATGAAGAATTGAAAAAATACCTGGAAGAAAATGCGGTTCCCGAACCTGTTTATCCTGATAATGCAGAAATAGAAGATTCTTTATGAAAAAGCATATCCCCTTAGCGATCCTGTTACTGGCCATTTCCTTTTATGGCGTTTGTCAGAACCCAAAAGCCTCTGCTGCCAGAAATATTCAGGGACTGAAAATTGAATTCATAACAAGGCAGCTGAAACTTACTACCGAAGAAGCCGGTTTCTGGCCTGTTTATTATGGCTATGCCGACGAACTGGCAAAAGCCAGAAAAGAACAGACTGAAGACCTGATTGCCAACGAAGAAAAAATACTGGAGATAAGAAAGCGGTTCAGACCCGAGTTTAAAGAGATTTTGGTTTCGGATCAAAGGGTGATGAAGGTTTTTCAGCTCGACCGAGACTTTAACGATATGTTGAAAGCGGAACTGCAAAAAAGAGAACAACAAAAGTCAAACCAATAGTTCTGTAACAAACTTTTTATGGGAAGACCGGCGATTTAATATCGTGATAAAACAGAAAGGTCCAGTTTTCTTCCTGTCCCTGTTTCCACCATTGCTGTCTTAATTCCATCGATTTTTTTCCTTCAAAATCATATTTCGCAACGAAACGGCTTTTCATCTGCTGCAGTTGCGGAGCCACATCCGCACCAAAGAAAGCCGTCTGTTCGTTCTCATTGATCCAGAATACCTGATGGAATTTACTATGTGCTCCGGTTAATTGATACCTGATATAATTGTCGATCAATCCCTCGTCTTCATCCAGCCAGGCAACGCGACTGAATTCTTCCAGTAAAGCAAAGTCTTCCGTTTTATAAGAAGCAGAGCCCACACTCATGGCATAGTCAAATTCCCTTCGCTGTACAAAATATGTGGCATACGGAAAACTGATAAAGCGTTCGTCTGACTGCAGATTGTTTACGGTAATGCCGCCTGCATGATCTTTATGCAGATGGCTTATCAATACTTTGGTAACCTGTGCCGGATTAACCCCTGCTTTTTGCAGGTTATTGTGTAATTGTAATGATCCGTTGGCTTCGGTATAGCCAAGCCCTGTATCCAATAGGATCACATCTTTTTCGGTAATAATGAGGAAGGGTTGGATCTCTACCAATAAACTTCCCACAGGGCGTGTGTTTAGTTCTTCGGAAGAAGTATCAAATGGAACAAAAACTTTTGTTTTATCAATTGTAAAGGAACCTTCTGATAATGGAATTATTCGCATTGGGAAATTTTGGAATTGGAAAATTTCGAAATTGAAACAAAGGTATTCGTCAGATGCTAAGCAATTTCAAAATACTCCAATTTCAAAATCATCTAAGTACCATTTGACGATCAGCATCGAGTCGTAACAGAATAAATATTAAAATAGTGAATGTCAATAACGATGATCCCCCATAACTGATCAATGGCAATGGAATTCCTACAATTGGAAATAAACCAATGGTCATACTCACGTTTACGGCTATATGAAAGAAGATAATACTGGCTACACTATACGCATATACACGGCTGAAAGTACTTCGTTGCCGCTCTGCAATTTTTACTATGCGGTAAAGAAGGAAAAGATAAATTCCTAAGAAGATAGCACAGCCTACAAAACCAAATGCTTCGCCTAAAGATGTAAAGATAAAATCGGTAGGTTGTGCGGGAACATATTTGCCACGTGTTTGGGTTCCTTTTAAGAAACCTCTGCCGGTTAAACCACCTGATCCAATGGCAATTTTACTTTGTCTTACATTATAGTCATCCGGCTTATGTGCCGCTTTTTCTCCGGTCTTTTTTTCGGATTTTTTATTCTTGCTGCAATCGTATTCTTTACCTACCATGCTGTAGATACGGGTGCTCTGGTAACATTCAAATACATTATTGAAAATATAAGGAACTCCAAAACGTTGAGTGCCAACACAAAACAGCCAGATTCCCACAATCAGCACCAATGCTCTTTTATTCTTTTTATTCTGCTTTCGAACCAGAAAGAGAATAATGGCAGCAATCACTGTAAGGGTAACAGCGAGAATATTAGGTTCAACTACCAGTGTGGCAATGACCAATACTGCAAAAGAAGAGCCGAAGATCAATATCTGTGCGGGTAATCCTTCGCGGTACATGGCAACCAGAAAGGAGGAATATACGAGGGCCAACCCCAATTCGTGTTGACCTATGGACAATATGGCGGGGGTAATGGCAATAGCACCGGCAATTAATTGTGATCGAAGTTTACTGAAATCAGTCTCCTGTCTTGATAAGAATTTTGCCAAGGCCAATGCTGTGAAGATCTTACACAATTCGGCAGGCTGAAGATTAAAACCACCCCCTAGCGGAATCCAGCTTTTTGAGCCGTTAATATTTTTACCTAATACAAACGTGGCCAGCATTAGTAAGATCCCAAATGCATAGAGCAGGTTGGCCAGTGCGGTAAACAATTTACTATCTGTGAGTAAAATAAATGTTGCTGCAATAGTGCATACACCTGCAAAAATGAGTTGTTTACTATAATTGGTCTTACCCCCCAGAAAAGTTTGCAGCCAATTGGTGTCGGTACGGTATTCAACCATAAAAATGCAAAGGATACCGATGGATACCAGTATCGCATACAACCAGATTATGGTCCAGTCAACACCTGCCGATATATTATTATTGCGATTGTTCATTACCCTATTTTGTAATTCTTTTTGTTCTTTTTGTCATCAATGATCAATGCAGCCGGTGATCCTGTTTTCTTTTTTGGAGGCAGGGGTGCTGCGGGAGCTGGTGCAGGTTTTACTTCCTGTTCTGTATTTTCCTCTGCCTCTGCTGAGTCATTGGCCTCACGGCTCATACGCTGTTGTAATAACAGTTGCGCTTCTTTGATCTGTTTCAAAGAATCTCTCTTGGCCATTTCCAATCGGTAACGCTGTGGTATCAGATTCTTTTTGGTAAACTCTTCCAGCATATCCTGTCTTTCCTTGCCCTTGATAGAATCACGTAAATATTTTTCGATCAGTAAACTGGCTATGGGTGCAGCTGCCCATGCACCCTGACCAGCGTTTTCACAGATCACTGCAATGGCGATCTTAGGATTATCTCTTGGAGCAAATGCACCAAAGAAGGAGTGGTCCTGCTGTGGTACCATATGACCGTTGATCTTTGCAGAGTTCTGTACGGTTCCTGTTTTACCACACACAACGATATCCGGAATTCTTGATCTTACGGCAGTACCATAATCTACTACTGCCTGCATGCCATCCTGTACTGCATCAAAAATAGAATCGGGTATGCGTTTATCGGTATAATGTTTTTCATGAAAGGCTGCCAGCATATCATTGTCGTCTCCTCCCTCAATAGAATCTACAACATGTGGTGTGTAATACCATCCTTTGTTAGCAATGATGGCCATCACATTTGCCAGTTGTGCCAATGTTGTGTTTACTTCACCTTGGCCGATCGCATTTGAAATAATATTGCAGGAGTACCATCTTGGACCGAATAATTTTCTGTAAAAAGAAGATACCGGAAGAATCCCTTTTTGTTCTGCGGGAAGATCTACCCCCAGTTTATGACCAAGGCCAAAGGTAGTGGCATAACTGTTGAATACTGTGAGAGCGCTGTCTGCACCATGATACCTTGGTTGATCAAGGGTTCTTTTAAATACGGTTGAGAAATAACTGTTATCACTATGCGCTACGGCTTCCTTGAACTGAAAAGTTCCTTTGTCGAGACATTTCGGTTTTCCTGTTCCGCAACCGGTAAAGAATCCCGGGCAGGTAACGGAGGTTCGTTCATCGATCACGCCTTCCGTTAACCCAACAATACCCACTACCGTTTTAAAAGTTGAACCCGGAGAATAATAGGTACCGATACCACGGTTATTAAAAATTTTCCGTGGGTCAAGAAAAAGTTCTGCAAAATGTTTTCTGCGTTGGCTGCCGGTAAGATAGTTGGGGTCATAGGTTGGGGCGCTAACCATACAAAGGATGCCCCCTGTTTTCGGATCAATGGCTACAATGCTGCCAACTTTATTGGTCATTAACTGCTCGCCTAATTTCTGCAACTCTACATCAAGACTAGTATGTATATTCTTTCCGGCAACGGCGGCTGTATCATAAATTCCGTTTTCATATGAGCCCTGTATGCGGCTTTTATTATCGCGGATATAGTTCTTTACTCCACGTTGTCCCATCAATACCTTTTCATACGAACGTTCTAAGCCCGTAAGACCGGCATAATCGCCCATCAGGTATCCTTCATCTTTGTGTTTACGGAGGAAGGTGGTATCAACTTCAGCAACATAACCTAATACGTGTGCCGCAATGGAATAAGGATAACTTCTTACGGACCGTTCCGTTAATGAAAAGCCCGGGAACTTGTAAATATTCTCGTTCAGTCTTGCAAACATTTCAGGGGAGAGAATGGGTTCAAACACACCAATACGAACACTGCCTGTTTTGAAGATAATCTCACGCATCCTGTGTTTATATTCAGCAGTATCAATATTCAAAAGATTGCAAAGAGAAGCCGTATCAACCCCTTTGGCTTCTGAAGGGATTACGACCAGATCGTAACTGATGGTGTTTTCCAGAATGGCTTTTCTTTTCCGGTCAAAGATGATCCCTCGGTCTGGGTAGATCACTTTACGGAAAATGGCGTTATTCTCCGCTGCCAGCTTATATTTCACTGAAAACAACTGAAGATTCACCAGCTGCCCGGCGATCACTAAAAATACAGCCGCAAAAATGATCTTAATGATCCCACCCCTGCTTTGGTTAAATACCGGCATATCTGTGTGCTAAGAAATATGAAATAGTAAAATGGAGTAACAGTACAAAGTTGCTGAATTGAATCAGTGTTTGTATCAATGGATTGGTAAAAAGTTATTAATAGTTGTGAATGGGGGGATTGTCCATAGTCCATGGTTGATAGTCCATAGCAGGAAAAGAAATTGGCGAATAGCTATGGACAATGGTCTATCGACTATGGTCTAAGCTGTATTCGCTCTCAAACGCCCTTTGCGGTTAAAGAGCATTTCTACCAGGAAGATCAGTAACAAACTGATGGCAGTAGTGCCGGCAACTTTACCAAGAAAGTAAACAAAGTTTCCGAACTGTAACCATTCGATCAGCACTAAATAAAAATGATGTACAAAGGTTAAGATACTTACATACAAAGCATAAGGAGCCCAGCCCATACTGTTACGGCCGGGTTCAATAAAACTCTGTTCGGTGGTCTCTTTGGGAATAAGCAGGTTAAGCAGGAAGGGCCTGATATACGCGATGAGTACACAGGGTGCCGCATGCAGACCTGGTGTGCCGGTAAAATAATCGAGCGTAAGGCCAAAGAAAAAACTGATCACCAATAACCAGAAACGGTTGATCTGGAAGGGCAGCCATAGTATATATAAGAAATAGAGATAGGGAACGATGAACCTGTGCAAAGGCGGCACCTGGTTCAGGATATAGACCTGTACCAGGATAAAGAGCGCAAAGCGAATGATATTTTTCAGCAGGTTGCTCATGGGTTCTTGGATGTATTGCTTTCTAACTGCATCTGCTCTGCATACCTTACATTTTCGATGAGGTAAACATATTGGATGCTGAAGAAATTGGTCGCTGTTTTTATTTTCAGACTGTAAAAATTACTGGCCGATTCAGAAGCGATCTCTGCTACTGTACCGATCATCAGTTTGGGAGGGAAGTTGGCTGAGTATAAACTAGTCAGCACTGTATCACCCTTGCTTACTTTGGCACCCTTGGTTACATTCTTTAACGTGAGGTAACCCGGATCAGTTCCATCCCATTCAAGACTGCCTGAATTATTGTCTTTTTTCAGCATGGCACTTACTTTGCTGTTGCGGTGGATCAGGCTCATTACTTTGCTGAATTGAGGACTGGTTTCCACAACCACACCTACAATTCCATCCGGGCCGGTAACGGCCATTCCTTTTTTAACACCTTCATCACTCCCTCTTTCAATGGTAATAAAGTTCGCCTGAGAGGAATAAGAATTACCAACCACTCTGGCCGGGAGGTAGGTGAATTTGCGGAAACGGCCCGTGGAATCTTTAACAAGTGAATCCACTACATACTTCTTTCCATCAGTTACAAGATAGAAATTAGAAGCCAGCATATTCTTCAACCTTGCATTTTCGGCTGTTAAGGAACGGTTGGTTTCTTTTAAAGTGAAATATTCTCTGAACCCGCTGTATCGTTTATTAATGCTGCCGGTTACTTCATTGGCAGCAGAGGAAAAAAATGACTGGTGCGATTTACTGGCACCGCTCAACATAACGATCGCGATCACCTGTAACAGCAAAAAGCTGAGAAAAGTAAAGTATCGGCGTATGAAGAGGAAGATGTTTTTCAAGAATCAAGGTTCAAGGTTCAAGAAACAAGTTTCAAGATACAAGGTTCAAAAATCAAGGTTCAAGGGCCCTGTAACAAGATATGATAACAAATGCTTGTGCCTGGAATCTTGTACCCTGATGCTTATTTAGTTATCTCATGATGAATGGAAAACGCTGGTAATTCTTCAATGCCAGACCGGTACCGCGTACTACGCTTTTCAGCGGATCGTCGGCTACATGTACAGGCAATTTGATCTTGGCACTTAATCGTTTGTCGAGGCCACGTAACAGGGCACCGCCACCGGTAAGGTATAAACCCCTGCGGTAGATATCAGCAGCCAGTTCGGGAGGTGTGGTTTCCAGGGCTTTGAGGATGGCTTCTTCTATTTTAAAAATACTCTTATCTAACGCTTCTGCTATTTCCTGGTAACTTACCATGATCTGTTTAGGGATACCGGTTACCAGGTCACGACCGTTTACCGGAAGGTCTTCAGGAGGATTATCAAGGTCTTTCATTGCTGCACCCACATTGATCTTGATCTGTTCTGCAGTACGCTCACCAATCAATAAGCTGTGGTAACGGCGGAGGGCTTCCATAATATCGGCTGTAAATTCATCACCGGCGATACGGATACTCTGGTCGCAAACAATACCGGCAAGGGCAATCACGGTAATACCGGTGGTACCACCCCCGATATCGATGATCATGTTGCCTACGGGTTCTTCCACATCAATCCCGATACCCAAAGCAGCTGCCATAGGTTCGTGGATCATATATACTTCTTTGGCGCCAGCCTGCTCAGCACTATCACGCACGGCACGCTTTTCAACTTCGGTAATAGAGGAGGGGATGCAGATCACCATACGCCAGCTGGGCGGGAAAAGGGGCTTTTTAGGATAGATCATCTTGATCAACTCCCTGATCATCAGCTCGGCAGCGTTAAAATCGGCAATTACCCCGTCTTTCAGGGGTCTTACGGTACGGATGCTTTCATGGGTCTTTTCATGCATCATCAGGGCTTTCTTACCCACGGCCAAAACCTCTTTCATATTGTTCCTGTTAAGGGCAATGATCGAAGGCTCGTTTACAACCACTTCATCGTTATGAATGATCAGGGTATTGGCCGTACCCAGATCCATGGCAATCTCTTGTGTAAAAAAGTTAAACAATCCCATTGTATATAAAAAGTTCGAATGTGTTAATGAATGATAGCAAAGGTGGCTGAAATTACTTAATAAACAAAGCCAAAATACTGAATTTTCGGGGGTTTTGTGGCGGCGGGGTAAATCGTGAGGCGTGAGACGTGAGACGTGAGTGGGGTGAGTTGTCAGTAGTGAGTGATGAGATGTGAGAGAATTATCATAAAAAAACAGACTCACTACTCACTACTGACAACTCACTGTTATGCAAATTCATAACCTATATCACTACGATAATACATCCCTTCAAAAGAAATTTTCTGCAATACTTTTTTTGATTTGGCAACTGCCTCACCCAAATCATTTCCGTAAGAAGTTACAGCTAAAACTCTTCCGCCATTGGTTACCACAACATCATCAACCTGTTTTGTTCCTGCATGAAAAACCATGGAATCCGAATTGTCAATCCGCCAATCCGCTAATCCGCTAATCCGCAAATTTTTCCTGTATTCTCCGGGATATCCGCCACTCACTGCCATAACAGTTGCACAACTTCTTTGATCAAAAGAGATATTCGCATCAATTAATGTTCCGTTATCCATCGCGGCAAATAAGGCAACGAGATCTGTTTGTAAAAGCGGCATCACCACTTCTGTTTCCGGATCACCCATGCGGCAATTGTATTCGATCACAAAGGGTTCACCTTTTACATTCATCAAACCAAAAAAAACAAAACCATGATAGCTAAGTTCTTCTTTATATAAACCGTTGATCGTTGGTTTGATGATACGTTCTTCCACTTTCTGCATAAACAGCGTATCCATGAAAGGTACGGGGCTAACGCATCCCATGCCACCGGTGTTAAGACCGGTATCTCCTTCTCCAATTCTTTTGTAATCTTTTGCATGTCCGATAATCTGATAAACTTCTCCATCAGTTAATGCAAATACACTTACTTCAATGCCCTGTAAAAATTCTTCGATCACCACTTTACTGCTTGCTTCACCAAATTGTTTGTGGATGATCATTTCTTCAAAAACCTGTATTGCTTCTTCGTGTGTATTTACGATCACTACGCCTTTTCCGGCTGCAAGACCATCAGCTTTTAAAACAATGGGTAAGGAGTGTTGTGCAATATATTTTTTCCCTTCTTCAAAATTCTCCGAAGTAAATTCTGCATATCCGGCAGTAGGAATATTGTGCCGCTGCATGAATTTTTTACTGAATGCCTTGCTGCCTTCTAATTGGGCAGCTTCTGCAGAGGGTGCTACTACAATGATGTTTTGTAATTGGGGGTCTTTCTGAAAAAAATCATAAATACCTTTTACGAGCGGCTCTTCGGGGCCTACTACCAGCATATTTATTTTCTGTTCGAGACAGGTATTTTTGATCGCTTCAAAATCGTTTACCGAAAGATCGAGATTGGTGCCAAATTCAGCAGTACCGGCATTTCCGGGGGCAATGAATAATTTATCACAATGGTGACTTTTTACCATTTTCCATGCAAGGGCATGTTCACGTCCGCCCGATCCGAGTAGTAGAATGTTCATGAGTAAGGATTGCAGCGCGAAAGTACGGGTTTGATTTATTTGTTTACTTGTTTATTGGTGTCCTTGTGGACTAATAAACCAATAAACAAGTAAACAAATAAACCCTTACCCTTCGATTTCCTCCACCCCCACATAACTTTTCTCCGGCAGGCTTTTGGAAATAAAGAGGTAAACCACAAAGAACACAGTGATGATACCGATGAATAACCAGTAATATTTAGCACCTGTATATTGTGCAAAGAATCCGTTATTGGAAATGCTTTTGTTTACCAGGCTGTCGAAATAGTTACCTAAAGAAATACCTAACAGATACAAGGCACTCATAGTGCTTTTCATGGATTTGGGAGAATGTGTGTAGGCATATTCCAGACAGGTTACCGAAACCAGGATCTCGGCCACAGCCAGGATCAGGTAAGCGAGGATCTGCCACCAAACGGTTGGGTGTCCACCTTTATCAATACTTTCCTGTATCAGGGCAATGATCACAAAAGTGAGGGTAGTGAGAAATAGACCGGCACCGATCTTTCTTAAGGGAGTAGGGGTGATACCCATTTTTTCAAACAGTGGGAAAATACCATAGGTTAATACGGGGATCATACTCACTAAGAACAGGGGATTAAAGGTCTGGATCTGCTCGGGCAATAATTCGTATCCGAAGAGATGCCTGTCGAGCTTGGTGGCTTGTAATACCCACTCCGAAAGGTTTTGGTCCCACAATGCCCAGAAAATTGGAGTAAAAGCAAAGATCATGAGTATGCGGTAAACGGCCTGGATACCGTCGATGGATTTGGCCGTGAAATTATGTTTTGCACCCAGGCGTTCCCAGAAGGGCTGATCTGTTTTCTTTTTAAACAATTGTACGATGGCCCAGAAACTGATCATCACAAAATTTTCTCTTTTGATGCCGGATGGCGGCACTTTCACGTATTGCTTTCTTCCCAACCAGAAAATAATGGTGGCTAAACACATCAATACACCCGGAATGCCAAATGCCCATTGGGCCCCCCATTTATTATAAACAATAGGGATAAGCAGGGTTGATAATACAGATCCGCTGTTGATCGTAAAATAAAACCAGCCATACATCTTAGATAAAAGATGTTCATTCGATTTATCAAATTGATCGCCTACATTGGCGGATACGCATGATTTGATACCGCCTGCTGCTGCGGCGATCACGATCAATCCTATGGAGAATAAAGTAAGGTTATGGGTAGATAAGGCCAATACAAGGTTACCGATAGCATAGATGATCGATACATATAAGATCACTTTGTATTTACCAAAGAACCAATCTGCCAGAATACCACCCACCATGGGAGCGAGGTAGGCAAAAAAAACGAACATATGCACCATCTCGTTCGATTTTGCTTCTGCCACGTTCTGGAGAAGTGGATTCATGGTAGGGTTAAAGAACTGCGCTACCAGAAATGTACTCATAACCGAACGGATCCCGTAAAAACTGAAACGTTCAGCAGCTTCATTACCAATAATGAAGGGAACCGCTTTGGGCATCCCCGTTTTGATAACCTCGCGTTGTATTTCACTCATAAGTTGTATTTTGGGTTTTTAAAGATAATGGGAAAAGTGGTTGTTTCGTTAAAGTAGTTAAAGAGGTTAAAATGGTTAAAAAGAGGTAAAACGCATTTAACTTCCCCCACTATTTTAACCACTCTAACGATTTTAACCATTTGCCTAAACTGTCCCCTAACGAAAACTGCAAACTATGTCCGGAGAAAAAAAAGCATTCAAACCCTTTGTGTCGCCCGAAACAAACATGAAGGAACTTACCGTAAAGTCGATCCTGGTAGGTAGTTTATTCGGGGTGATATTTGGCGCCTCTACCGTTTACCTGGCGCTGAAAGCAGGTTTAACGGTTTCCGCTTCCATACCCATTGCGGTTATTGCCATTACACTTGGCCGCCGGTTCTTAAAGACCACGATCCTTGAAAATAATATAATACAAACTACAGGCTCTGCCGGTGAAAGTATTGCGGGGGGTGTTGCATTTACCTTGCCGGGCTTTCTGTTTTTGTCTTCACCGAGTAGTGCTGATTATTTTAATTACCTCACTATTCTGATCCTCGCCATCGTGGGTGGTTTGTTAGGTACTTTATTGATGATCCCTTTGCGGAAAGCTTTGATCGTTAATGAGCATGATACCCTTCCTTACCCGGAAGGAACCGCTTGTGGCGATGTTTTAAAAGCAGGTGAAAAAGGCGGGGATTTTGCCAAGACTGCTTTTTGGGGATTGGGTGTGGCATTTGTATATGCCATTCTTCAAAAGATCCTGCATGTGATTGCCGAAGTGCCTTTTTATGCAACCAAACAAGCGAATAAATTTTTTCCATCAGCCAAAGTGAGTGGTGAGATCACACCGGAATATATGGGTGTGGGTTATATCATCGGACCGCGTATTGCCGGTGTACTGGTAGCGGGTAGTGTGCTGAGCTGGTTTGTGTTCATTCCTTTATTATCTTCTTTGGTGCCGGCAGATGTGATTGCACGCCAGTTAAACAAACTCGGCTACCTCGCAGATCTTACCAAACCCGGTGGCAAAGGCGGATGGGATCCGGTTACGCATACGTTTGCTGATTATGCAGCAGCTGTGTATTATGCATTTGTTCGCCAGGTAGGTGCAGGTGCTGTAGCTGCCGGTGGTATTATTACCTTATTTAAAACGGTTCCAACGATCATCAGATCAGTAAAAGGGAGTATGGGTTCTTTAAGTGCCGCTAAAGAAGCAGGAGCCCCCGCTGTTATTCGCACAGAAAGAGATCTTAGCCTGAAAGTGGTAGGTTTTGGCAGCCTGGCCCTGGTAGCATTGATTGCATTCTTACCTCAGGTTCCGGGAGATACGATCATGCAGAAATTACTGATTGGTATCCTCGTATTATTCTTCGGTGCTTTGTTTGTAACGGTGGCTTCCAGAATTGTGGGATTGATCGGAACGTCTAACAGCCCTATCAGCGGAATGACCATTGCCACGGTGATGGGAACCAGCCTGATCTTTTTAAGTGTGGGCTGGTCTGGACAGGCATATGAACCACTGGTATTAGTAGTAGGTGGGATGATTTGTATTGCAGCCGCCAATGCAGGCGGTACTTCACAGGATCTTAAGAGTGGATATATTGTAGGTGCCACACCGCGTAACCAGCAGATCGCTTTATTTATTGGTGCGATCGTTTCTTCTGTGGTGATCGGTCTCACCGTTAAATTCCTCGATAAGCCAACTTCAGAAATGTTATCACAGGGTATCCATCATGCCATTGGTACTGAAAAATATCCTGCACCACAAGCCACTTTGATGGCAACACTGATCAAAGGGATCTTATCTCAAAACCTCGACTGGCAATATGTGGTTGTGGGAATATTTCTGGCGGTAACCATGGAGCTATGTGGAATCAAAGCCTTGAGTTTTGCGATCGGGGTTTACTTACCATTGGCAACCACACTGCCTATCTTTATTGGCGGTGCGATCAGAGGGCTGGTAGAGAATAAACAAAAGAAAGCCAATGTGCAGGTAAATCCCGAAGAGGAGGAGCTGGGCAAGGGCAACCTGTTTGCAACCGGATTGGTGGCAGGCGGAGCTGTTGCCGGCGTGATCATAGCCTTCTTTGCAGGATCTGACAGCGGTGAGAAACTGTTGAATAAAATAAGCCTTGAAAGTAATTTCACAGAATGGCTGTCAAAGGGTGGTTATTTCCTTGTGGGTACCGTATTCTTTGCTTTGATGGGATTCATCCTGTATAAAGTAGCTACTAAAAAAGCGGTTGAATAGGGTTAGTACTTCTTCAAAAAGTAAATAAACCGTGCCTTTGTGTGCCAATAGATTTCACACAAAGGCACGTTTAAAGCAGAAATAAAATAATAGTATCGACATTCTCAAAAGCCTGCCATATATGTAATGGCAGGCTTTTAACTTTTGCCCCATTAAACCCTTGCCACCCTTATCTGTCCAAAGATGAAATTAAGCCCTATGAATTTCCGGCGCATGTATAAAACTTTTACGGTAGGTGCTTTGCTCACTGTACTTTCTGCTTTTGTGCAGGGCAGTGGTTCCGCTTCTTCGGAGCTTAAGATCAATATGCCGTATAAAAAGATGGGGCTTACCCAGGAGCAGGCAGCCGCTCATTTACTCAATCGGTTTACATTCGGAACAAAACCCGGTCAGGTAAAAGAACTGGTTGATATGGGTTTGGATAAATGGGTACAACAACAATTGGAAGGCAAATTGCTTGACGAAGAAGTCGCACACCGTTTGCCGGCTGATAGTTATGAAGCATTGGCGATGAATAATGAATCGATCGTGAATACCTATCTGAATGCGGGACAGATCATCCGCATCGCTGCTAAAAATAATTTACTCGATAAAGACTCGGTTAGAAATTTAGATAAACCCGAATACCGGACCCAGTTAAAAAAGATCATGGATGAACAAGGGTATAAGGCACCGCAGGAATTACAAAGACAGATCGTAAACCAGAAAATTATTCGTGCTGCGTATGGTGAGAACCAATTACAGGAAGTGCTGACCGATTTCTGGTTTAATCATTTTAATGTATCACTCACCAAGGGGCAGTGTCAGCAATTTGTATTAACGTATGAACGTGATGCAATACGGCCCAATGTACTGGGCAATTTTGAAACCTTATTAGAAGCAACGGCTAAGCATCCGGCTATGCTGGAGTATTTAGATAATGCTTCCAGTGTGAGTATGGATAATGATATGGCGAGGAATCAGGAAAAATCTGCCATGGCAAGGGCCGCTAAACAGCGCTTACAGGATATTGCTAATGATACATCAAGACCCGGCGCTAAAATTTTACAACAAACCCTCAATGCAAAAAGAACCCAGGGTTTGAACGAGAACTATGCCCGTGAGATCATGGAACTGCATACATTGGGTGTAGATGGCGGTTACACACAACAGGATGTAACAACTGTTGCCCGTGCTTTAACCGGCTGGGGCATCATGCCTTTGTATAAAGATGGCCCGGGAACAAAATTACTCGAAGCAGCGGGCCCCGGTTTTATAAAACGAAAAGGATTTGTGGTAGAAGGCGACTTTTTATTCAAAGCAGATAAACATGATGAAAGTGCGAAGACCATTTTAGGCAGAAATTTCCCTGCCAATGGGGGATACGAAGAAGGTAAACAGGTTTTACAAATGCTGGCCATTCATCCTTCTACGGCAAAATTTATTTGCACCAAACTGGCTACCCGTTTTGTTTGTGATACACCTTCCGCTGAACTCGTTAATAAAATGTCGGACGCATTTTTGAAAAGCAATGGCAATATCAAAATTGTCTTGATCACGATGGTGAACAGCCGTGAGTTCTGGGATAATAAATCTTTACGTGAAAAAGTAAAATCACCTTTTGAATTTGCCATCAGTGCCATCCGTGCCACCAATGCAGATGTACAACAACCTTTTCAGATCTATAACTGGTGTACAAGAATGGGGCAACGTTTTTACTATTACCAGGCCCCTACGGGTTTCCCCGATCGTGCTACTTACTGGATCAATACCGGTTCTTTATTGAATCGAATGAATTTTGGATTGGCATTTGCTACCGAAAAAATCCCCGGAGTAAAACTGAACCTTGCGGCATTGAATGATAACCATGAGCCGGAAAGTGCAGAAGCCGCTTTGGCCATCTACAGCAAAATATTATTACCCGAAAGAAACCAGGATGATAATATCCGTCGTTTAACAGCAATGGTGCGTGATGTGAACCTTGAGAAAAAGATCAATGAGGCAGCAGACAAAAATGCACCACCACCTGCTGATCAGATGAATGTACAGCAAAATGATATGATAGCAGGATCTGCACCAACCGCCCGTAACAGAAGACAAAATCAAAAAGCATTATTAAGTAAAAAGAATTTGCCGGTAACTACTTTATACGTTGCGGGCAATACAAATACTGTTTCACAGGTAGCCGGCATTATTATCGGCTCTCCCGAATTTCAGCGTAAATAAAACTGCTCCCTTGCGCCTTTGCGTGCAAATTTTCTCGCAAAGGCACAGAGACGCAATAAAATAATCAATATGGTAGATCGCAGAGCATTCATGAAATCTGGCGCATTAGCGCTGTTTGCTGCAGGTATGGGTGGCGTACCCACTTTTATTGCCAGGGCCGCGGACAGCCGCAAGATCTTATCGCCCTATAAAAAAAATAAAGTACTCGTTTGTATTTTCCAACGCGGTGCGATGGATGGATTGATGGCAGTGAGTCCGTATACAGATCCCAATCTGAAAACTTTACGTCCCACCCTATACATGAGCCCTGCGGAAACAGAAGGCAAGATGATCGATCTGGATGGACGTTTTGGTTTGCATCCTTCACTCGATGCATTCACACCATTCTTTCGTGAAGGAAGAATGGCCATTGTGCATGGAGTGGGAAGCCCCAACACCACCCGAAGCCATTTTGATGCACAGGATTATATGGAGAGCGGAACCCCATTCAGTAAAAGCACAGGCAGTGGCTGGTTGAACAGGGCTGTGGGTTTATTAGGGCATGAAGGCACACCTTTTCGTGCAGTAAGTTTAACAAGTTCGCTACCAAGAAGTTTGTATGGCGATAATGAATCGCTTGCTATCAATAACCTGCAGGAATTTGCCATACAGATGCGCGGTAACCCGTTTGCATCCAATCTGGCTTCTAAATCGTTTGAACAGTTATATGATCAGACATCCAGCCAGATCCTGAACAAAACCGGAAAAGAAAGTTTTGATGCGATGAAGATGCTGAATGTGAACAATATAAAAAATTACCAGCCCGCGAATGGAGTGTTGTATCCAAATTCTGCGTTGGGTAATTCTTTAAAACAGATCGCTACTTTAATTAAGATGGAGGTGGGAATGGAAGTAGCATTTGCAGAGAGTGGCGGATGGGATACGCACTTTAACCAGGGTGCCGCCAATGGCGCATTGGCGCGTAACCTGAAAGATTTCAGTGATTGTATTGCTGCTTTCTGGAAAGACATGGATGCACACCAGGATGATGTAACCGTAATGACCATGACAGAATTTGGCCGCACCGCCCACCAGAACGGCACCGGTGGTACCGATCATGGCCGTGCCAGTTGTTTGTTTGTATTGGGTAATGATGTGCAGGGAGGAAAGGTGTACAACAATATCAAATCACTCGCTAAAGAAGATCTGGAAGATGGACGTGATCTGCCGGTAAGTACCGATTTCCGTTCCGTGTTCAGTTCGGTGGCGAACGGGCATTTGAATATTAATGATAACAAGAAATTGTTTCCTACCTGGGAGGGTCAATCGTTAGGGTTGATGAAAGGGTGAGAAATCGCAAGTTGAATAAAGCCGCAGATTCACAGATTACTTTCTAAGAAACAATCTGCGAATCTGCGGCTTTGCTTTTATGATCATTCCACTTCCACAATCATCTCCACTTCCACAGGCAGATGAAAAGGAAGTGCATACATCCCAACAGCAGAACGGGCATGTTTCCCCTTTTCGCCAAAAATGGCCACCATCAGATCTGAAAAGCCATTGATCACTTTGGGTTGATCTGCAAAATCTTCTGTGCAGTTTACCATACCCAGCACTTTTACAATTCGTTTTAATTTAGAGAGATCGCCCAGTTCTTTTTTTAACACGGCAATCTGCATGATGGCCGTAAGTCTTGCAGCCTGATAACCTTCTTCGATCGTCATATCTTTCCCCAACTTTCCCGTTGCATATTTCCCATCGGTCTGTACAGGGCCTTTTCCGGAGAGATACAAAAGATTACCGGTACGAACCACATTCACATAACTGGCAATGGGTGACTGCACTTCCGGTAAAACAATTCCCAGCGCTTTTAATTTTTCTTCCGGCGATTGTGCCTGTGCCCAAAGAGATGCGGTTAAAAACAACAGGAGTATCCCCTTTCTCATATAACTGATTTTAAATGGTGCAGAAGTAATCTGTTTTAAAATTAAGCGAATCTTACCAAACCCTTAACCCATAAACAATCTGCATATTTGCCCTCATTGCGGTATTTTTGGTGCAAACAAGGCGGTATGTCCATTGAAGTTTCTTTATTACTCAAACAATACGGTGAGCAAAAAGCGGTCAATCATGTTTCTTTCAAAGTAAACAAGGGAGAGATCGTTGGTTTTCTGGGCCCCAATGGTGCAGGTAAGAGCACAACCATGAAAATGATCACCGGCTATCTGCAACCGGATAGCGGTACAGCCTTGGTTTGCGGACTGGATGTAACAGCCGATCCCATAGCGGTTAAAAAGAAGATCGGTTACCTGCCTGAAGCCAATCCTTTGTACCTGGATATGTATGTACGCGAATACCTTGCTTTTGTGGGAGGTGTTCATGAATTAAAAGATATAAAATCGGCTGTTGAAAAAGTGATCACACTTACCGGCTTAATTGTTGAATCCAAAAAGAAGATCGGGCAATTATCAAAAGGATATAAACAACGTGTGGGTTTGGCGGCAGCTTTGATCCATGATCCGGAAGTATTGATTTTGGATGAACCTACAAGTGGACTCGATCCCAACCAGATCATTGAGATCCGTAATGTGATCAAGCAACAGGGACAAAACAAAACCGTTCTTTTCTCCTCACATATCCTTCAGGAAGTAGAAGCGATCTGTGACCGGGTGATCATCATCAACAAAGGCAATATTGTGGCGGATGACAGCTTAAAAAATCTGCAGAGAAGTAAGAGTGATAGACATGTGGTGAGTGTTAGGTTTCAGGAAGCTGTGGATGTTGCCTTGTTAAAAGGGTTAAAGGAGGTTAAAATGGTTGAGGAACTCCAGACTTCAAACTTTACACTCCATACTTCTAACCCTGATGTTGTTCGAAAACAATTATTAAACCTAGCAGTTGAGAATAATCTCAATATCATTTCTCTGCAATCAGAAGGCCATAGTCTGGAAGAAGTATTCCGTTCACTCACTCATTAATAAGTTCCCAATCTTTAATATCTTAGCGAACCCTCGTGCCCTTGCAACTTTGCGGTAAGCAGCTTAACCGCAAAGTTGCAAGGGTGCAAGGTTACGCGAATAATATGGAGTACTTACCCGGTATACATTCACCTGTTTCGATCGGAAAAACTTCTGATACGGAAGACCTCCAATGGTGCGCACAGCTGATGGCATTGAATGAACCCTGGATCACTTTGCAGCGCAATTATGATCATTCCATTAAATTATTGGAAGATCCTTTAAGCGACGTGTACCTGCTGAAAGAAGGCGAAGAGCGCTTGGGCTTTATTATGATCAAGCTGAAAGGAGCTTTTACCGGATACATACAAACGATCGTTATTTCTGAGCAGGCCCGCCGCAGAGGACTTGGTGAAGCAGCGATCAGGTATGTGGAAGAACTGATATTCAAGCTGAGTCCGAATGTGTTCATCTGCGCCTCTTCCTTTAATAGCGGGGCTTTGAACCTATACCAGCGTATGGGGTACGAAGTGATCGGCGAGATCAGGGACTATATCATAAAAGGCCATAATGAGGTATTTATGCGGAAAACCATCGGTCCTCTGCACGATTTCAAACCATAAAAGCCCGTAATTATGTAACTTGCAGCTCCATAAAGACAAAATACAATCCAACTACAAAAATCATAACAAAACAAGCCTGACCATGAGTTACATTATTGAAGTACACGCCAGACAAATTTTAGATAGCCGCGGTAACCCTACTGTAGAAGTAGATGTAGTAACCGACGACGGCGCATTGGGCCGTGCAGCAGTACCAAGCGGTGCCAGTACCGGAATTCACGAAGCAGCAGAACTGCGCGATAATGATAAAAAGAAATATGCCGGCAAAGGTGTTTTGAAAGCCGTTAAGAATGTGAACGATATTATTGCTGAAGGCATTGTAGGTTACGATGTTGCCCAGCAGGCTGCAATAGATGAAGCTATGATTGCACTGGATGGTACACCTAACAAAACCAAATTAGGTGCTAATGCCATTCTCGCGGTAAGTATGGCGGTTGCCAAAGCTGCAGCAGAAGAAGCGGCTTTGCCATTGTTCCGTTATATCGGTGGTACCAATGCAAAAACATTGCCTATGCCGATGATGAATATCTTAAATGGTGGTGCGCACGCAGATAATAAGATCGATTTTCAGGAATTCATGATCATGCCGGTTGGCGCCCCTTCTTTTTCTGAAGGTCTGCGTTGGGGTGTTGAGATCTTTCATGTACTGAAAAGTGTATTGAAGAAAAAAGGCTTCAGCACCAATGTAGGGGATGAAGGTGGATTTGCGCCTAATATCCAGAGCAATGAAGAAGCAATTGAAACTGTATTGGAAGCCATCTCTGCAGCAGGTTACAAAACCGGCTCTCAGATCGTGATCGCCATGGACGCAGCCAACAGCGAATTATGGGATGCCAAGAAGAAAAAATATGTGTTCCACAAGAGCAGCGGTAAAGCCGTAAGCAGCGATGAATTGGTTAAATTCTGGGAAAAATGGGTGAAACAATACCCGATCGCTTCTATTGAAGATGGTATGGCCGAAGACGACTGGAATGGCTGGAAAGCCCTTACCCAGGCTGTAGGCAGCAAATGCCAGCTGGTAGGTGATGATCTGTTTGTTACCAATGTAAACCGTTTACAGACCGGAATTGATAAAGGTATTGCCAATGGCTTGCTGGTTAAAGTTAACCAGATCGGAACCCTTACTGAAACCATCAATGCGGTTACTCTGGCACAACACAATGGTTATAACACCATTATGAGCCACAGAAGCGGTGAAACAGAAGATACCACTATTGCCGACCTGGCTGTTGCGTTAAACTGCGGACAGATCAAAACCGGTTCTGCCTCACGTACCGACCGTATTGCCAAATACAATCAACTGATCCGTATTGAAGAAATGCTGGGAAGTACCGGTGTGTATCCAAAAGGAAAGATCAAGTTTGGTAAATAATTTTTGTGAGTTGTGAGTAGTCAGTAGTGAGAATTAAACTCACAACTGACTACTCACAACTCACCTTTTCACATCTGTTGATTAGTTTTTCACTAAGGATAATTAGTTAATCTCTATTTTTATCCAGCATCCGCCAATCAACTATCATCTGAATGAAAAAAATCTTCATCATCCTCACCAACAAATACCTGGTAGCTTTCAGCTTCTTTGTGGTGTGGATGTTATTCTTTGATCAACGGGATTATTTTCAGCAGCGCGACAGACAGGAAGAGCTGAAAAAGCTCGAAATCAAGAAGCGCTATTATGTTCAGGAGATAGAAAAGACCAAAAAAGAACTCACAGACCTGCAGAATAACCCGGCTGCCCTCGAAAAGTTTGCCCGCGAGCATTACCTGATGAAGAAAGATGGCGAGGATATCTTCCTTATTGAAGATTCTACCACTCAAAAAAAATAAAATTCCCCCAAAATCGTTGGCCAGCCTCATTTCAGGGCCTTTACAATAAACGGAAACAAACCCCGTTTTATATAAACGCCGTATCCTCTTATTTTAAGTGGTAATCCTGTTATGAAAAAATTCAAAGAAGAGGACCTGATCCTGTATCTATATAAAGACTGTACACCTAAGCAAAGCGCCGAGATCGAAGATGCCCTTGAAATTGACCTGGACCTTGCTAACCGCTTACAGGTATTACGCCGTACCATACAGCAACTGGATAAGCTTAAACTGAAATCTCCGTCCAAACACTCGATTAAAGCCATTCTCAAACACGCCGCCAATGGGTCGGGACGCTAGTGCAATCGGTCGTAACGCTGGTGCGGTCTGAACGATTTCATCAAAAAACCGCCCCTTTGTGCCTCTGCGTGAATTATACATTCCAATAATTTCTTTTCGCCTACATTTATCTGCACTAAATCAACCGTATGAAAAACGTTGGCTATCAACTATTGCTGATACTCTGTTGCAGTATCTCCATTGCCTATGCGCAACCTGCCGGCAAAGTATTGGAAACCAGAATTGTGAAAAGCACTATTCTTGGGAAAGATGTTCGTTATACTGTCTATCTCCCCGCAGATTATGAAACCTCCAACAGAAACTATCCCGTTGTGTATCTACTGCATGGTTATACAGATGATAATACAGGATGGTTGCAGTTTGGAGAGATCAACCGCTATGCAGATAAAGCAATGGCTGAAGGAACCATTCCGCCAATGATCATTATTATGCCAAATGGTGATTCGAGTTGGTATATCAATTCTTATGATGGCAAAGAGAATTACGAGGATTTCTTTGTGAAAGAATTCATGCCAACCATAGAGAAGACCTACCATATCAAAGCAGAAAAAAAATATCGGGGTGTAGCAGGATTATCTATGGGTGGATATGGCACATTGATCCTTTCTATGAAGCACCCTGAATTATTTGCTGCTGCAGCACCTTTGAGTGCCGCAGTGTTTGATGATGATGCAGTGATCAGCTCTCCTGAAGCCAGCTGGGCAAGAACTTTTGGCCAGTTATACGGCCGTGATCTGAAGGGGAAAGACCGCCTTACCAAAAACTGGTATGATAATTCGATCCTGAAAATAGTAGAAACGAAATCAGCAGACGACCTGAAAAAAGTACGCTACTGGATCGATTGCGGGGATGACGATTTCTTAACGAAGGGGAATTGTTTGTTACATATTGCATTATCAGAAAAGAAAGTGCCTCATGAATACCGCGTACGCGATGGCGCCCATACCTGGACCTACTGGCGCACTGGCATTACCGACGCTTTAAAATTTATCGGAGATAGTTTCCATCAATACTAAATAAATCTGCGCCCTTGCGCCTTTGCGTGCAAAAAAAAATCTCGCAAAGGCGCAAGGGCGCAGCAAAACCATTTGTATTTAATGACGAAAAAAGAACGCTACACATATATCCTCGATTATTTTCAGAAGAATGTTCCCGATGCGGAAACGGAATTGTTGTATGATAACCCGTATCAACTGCTTGTAGCTGTAATTCTTTCTGCCCAATGCACCGATAAGCGTGTAAATCTCACCACACCCGCCATCTTCGAAAAATATCCCGTACCACAAAAAATGGCGAAAGCTACGTTTGATGAATTATTCCCTTTGATCAGAAGCATTTCATATCCCAACAATAAAACCAAACACCTGATCGGCATGGCCAATATGCTTCTCGATAAATTTGGAGGGGAGGTACCCATGACGGTTGATGAGCTGGTACTGTTGCCGGGTGTAGGAAGAAAAACGGCGAATGTAATTACAAGTGTGATAGATCAGCAACCCAATATGGCCGTTGATACACATGTGTTTAGAGTAAGTAAACGATTGGGTTTGGTTACACAAAAAGCATCTACACCCTTGGCAGTTGAAAAAGAACTGATCAAACATATTCCTAAAGAACTGGTACACAAGGCCCATCACTGGCTCATCTTGCATGGCCGTTATGTTTGTCTGGCCCGCACTCCCAAATGTGAGCACTGTGTATTGAAGGATTGGTGCAAGTACTACGAAAGTATCGCCCGCTGAAAAGATATTTCATAAATTACTGTATGAAAACGGTGCTAATCTGCCTTGTCTTATACTCTTTATGTTTTCTATTTGGGGGCTGCCGTAAATCAACTCCCCCGGCAGAGCCGGTATATAAAATGTTGGGCTTCTCCGACAGTACACACAAATACGCGTGCAAATACCTGAACGACCAGATCAGTGAAATCTACTTCACAGATACTATGGGTAAGATCACCAGCAAAGCTGTATTGCGAAACACCTATACTTATCAAACCAATTACGTAAAAGCAGTATTTTATAACAATGCTTTACAAACCTATGTTGAGTATTTCTTAAATGATTCTTCCTTACCGGTAAAGATCCTGGTGCATAATACAATCAATGGAAAGGATTCACTCGTTAAGCAAAAATTCTTCTTTTATCATGGGGATAGCAGAACCCAATTGGATTCAATATTGTACAGCAAAGCGAATGAGAAAACTTACAGGATCATTCCCGCATATGCTAACGGGAATCTTTATGAGTGCTATACTTACCAGGGAACTTACCGGCCTGCGTATATTCGGTATTGTCAGTTTAGATATCTTTCAACTACCAACTTGATGCGTTCACCCAACCAGTTATTATTTATTTATAACGACCCGGAACTGGTTGAGGAGAATTTTTATCTCTGCAATCTCTTCTCACCCAAAGCCGTGGATTATTTTTTGGTTAATGGCTTCATAAATATGGGGAATGACAGTTACATAAGTACTCCACAAGGTGCAGGCTTTAGCAATATCAGTACCAACAGCAAAAAGCAGGTTACAACGGAGCAATATGCCGGGCTGTTTCCTTATCTGCGTAATTATCTTTATGAATAAATGCTTCTCTGTGGTTGGTGCGGGCTCTATCCAACTGCAGAGAAGCAGAGAAAGGAGCGTTTTCGCAGAGGGTTATTTTTTCTTTCCTTTTACCAGATCGTAAGAGTGATCTATCAATTCCTTCAATTGTTTGTTAGATAGAACACCATTGATGATAACTGTATTCCAGTGTTTCTTATTCATATGAAAACCGGGAAGAACAGTATCGGGATATTCCTCTCTTAACTCTATGGCTCTATCCGGATCGCATTTTACATTGAAACGCAAGGGATGGCTATCGAGTCCTGTAAGTAAGAATACCTTGCTGTTTACTTTAAACACCAAAGTATCCGGTCCGAAGGGAAGGGTTTCCTCAGTATCGGCCTTTCCTAAACAATATTCCTGGAGCTGTTCAATATCCATCAGAATAAACTTAATTAAAATCATTGAGTAACCCGAATAAAAAAGAGAGAAGGTGTTCACCTTCTCTCTTTTACTTATAGTGCAAAGCAGTTAGTTCCGGCTTGCTCTTACAACATCTTCTTCACTACATCTACCAGCTCACCTTTGGTGATAGGAATACCCATCACTTTATTATAAGGAACGGCATCTACCATGTATTCATCACGGATGATCTTAACCAGCTGGCCATTATTGATCTCAGGGATCAGTACTTTATCAAAGTTCTTGATAATGTCGCCCAGGTTCTTAGGGAATGGACGCAGGTAACGGATATGTGCATGGCTTACTGCATGGCCGGCTGCCTGTAATTCCAGTGCTGCACTTTTAATCGCGCCATATGTAGAGCCCCATCCGAGAATCAGCACTTTACCTTTTTGTTCACCGCTGTCGATGGTTTGTAATGGAATATAGTCTGCGATCTTATCAACTTTGGCCTGACGAACATTTACCATGTGCTGGTGGTTCTCGGGTTCGTAGTTGATATTACCGGTAACGTCTTGTTTCTCCAATCCGCCAATGCGGTGTTCAAAACCTGCGGTTCCGGGGATAGCCCATGAACGTGCCAGTTTCTCATCTCTGCGGTATGGCTGGAATTTGGTTTCGCCTTCTGCCAGTTCTTTCTTGAAATTAACGATGATGGGTGCCAGGTCTTTTGCAGCCGGGAATTTCCACGGTTCTGCACCATTGGCAATATATCCGTCGCTCAATAAAATAACCGGTGTCATGTGTTGTACCGATAAACGACAGGCTTCATAAGCTACTTCAAAACAATCACTTGGAGTAGAAGTAGAAATAACAGGCATAGGGCATTCGCCGTTACGTCCGTAATAAGCCTGCATCAGATCACTCTGTTCGGTTTTGGTAGGCAAACCGGTTGAGGGTCCGCCACGTTGGATATTGATGATCACCAACGGAATTTCCAGCATAACTGCCAATCCCATGGCTTCTGTTTTCAGTGCCATACCCGGACCCGAAGTTGCCGTTACACCCAATGATCCGCCATAGCTTGCGCCGATAGCAGAGGCAATGGCAGCGATCTCATCTTCTGCCTGGAAAGTTTTGATACCAAAACTTTTGTATTTACTTAATTCATGTAAGATATCGGAAGCAGGTGTGATCGGATAGGCACCCAGGAAAATTTCCAGACCGCTTTTTTCACCAGCGGCGATCAGCCCCAATGATAAAGCCTGGTTACCCATGATGCTTCTGTACAATCCCGGATTCATTTTCGCTTTCTCTACTTTATAACGGGTAGTGAAAGTTTCAGTGGTATCTCCATAGTTATAACCTGCCTGTAATACTTTGATATTACTGTTGAGGATGGTTGGCTTTTTGCCGAACTTCTCTTTTAAGAAATCAATGGTGGTTTCGAGACTACGGTTGTACATCCAGTAGATGAAACCGAGTACAAACATGTTCTTGGCACGATCACGCTCTTTGTTACCCAGCTCGGCAAAATCTTTCAAAGATTCGCGGGTCATTTTGGTAACATCCATTTTAATCACATCATAACTGTCGAGGCTGCCGTCTTCCAATGGATTTACTCCATCAGGATAGTTGGCCAAACGCAGATTTCTCGCATCAAAACCTTCGAGGTTTACGATGATCTTTCCGCCGGGTTTAATGGCTTTCAAATTCACTTTCAATGCCGCTGCGTTCATGGCAACCAATACGTCTGCAATATCTCCCGGTGTAAACACCTTATTGGAAGAAAAATGCAATTGGAATCCACTTACACCTGGTACGGTACCGATAGGGGCACGTATTTCCGCCGGAAAATCCGGGAAAGTAGCCAGATCAATACCCAACATCGCTGTGTTATTGGTAAACTGTTGTCCGGTAAGTTGCATACCGTCCCCGCTATCGCCTGCAAACTTGATTACAACGTCCTGCAGTACTTCATCTTTTTTAGCCATCGAAGTTTAAATTGTGCCGGCGAAGATACAAATTAACGGGGCACGATAAATACTGATTTTTATCATTTTAAGGTATAGTTTCTATAAAGTATCCCGCAGCGGGGCACCTGTTTCTGCCCATTAACTATCTTTACAGGCTAAATGTGGGAAAACCGGCTATGACGGGTAAAAACGACAGGTATATGATTGGCAGTATATGCACGATTTTAATGGTTTCACTGATGGCTTGCGGTAATGGGCAGGCAAATACAGGAAAGGGGGATGATTCGGATAATTATCCAGGGAAATCGGGTAAGGTACAGCAGGTAGATAAGTTTGACTGGAAGCCTGTATCCTATGACAGCACCAAAAAGTACATCTACCTCACTTTCGATGATGGCCCCCAGCATGGTACCGTTGAATGTTTTGATCTGGTAAAACAGGAGGGCATTAAAGCCAGTTTTTTCATGGTGGGCCTGCATATGGCTAAGAAAAGCGATGGCAAAAAGATCGTTTCCATGATCCGGGAGGGGTACCCGCAGGTATTACTGTGCAATCACAGCTATACCCATGCCAACGACAAGTACCTCGATTTCTACCACCACCCCTATTTTGCCGAACAGGATTTTTATCAGGCGCAGGATTCGCTCCAGGTACCCTATAAAATACTCCGCCTTCCCGGTAACCGTTCATGGGCCAGGGAGGGCGAGCTGAAAGCTACCGTTTTGGTAAGACCGGTAGCCGAATTGCTGGATAGTGCCGGTTATAATATCATTGGCTGGGACTTGGAATGGAATTTTAACCATAAAAATGCCCGCCCGGTTCAATCACCCCAAAAACTGGCCAATCAGGTAGATAGCGCATTTGCACATATGGATACGCATACCCCCAATCATCTCGTTATTTTAAGTCACGACCGTATGTTTCAGCGCCCCGGCGATCTGGCATCACTGTCTAAATTCATTCAGATCCTGAAACAGAACCCCAATTATGTGTTTGAAACAGTGGATCATTATCCGGGGTTGAAGAAACCGGTGAAGCTGTAATTTTCGTGAGTCATGAGTTGATAATCGTGGGTATTAGATCTGGTTTTCACTCACCACTCACGATTGACGACTCACGAATTTTAGTATTTCCTTAAATACTTCCCTTACCCAAACACGTAATAGTTTTCGTACATTTACTATTCAAAATTTTTACAGACTATGGCAATTTTTAAATCGGGTAACCCAACTTTAACACAGAAGATGTTCGACAAAAGCATGCATCTGGATGCAAGCATGCAGGGAACCATGAGTGTGCGCGGGGCTATCAACAAATTTGGATTTTTACTGATGATGGTGATCGCGGGTGCGGCCTACAGCTGGCATTTGTTTGCCGAAGGGCAGAATGGTATGGTAACCACTTTGCTGATGGTAGGTGTGTTTGGCGGTCTGATCACCGGGTTGGCTATTTCTTTTAAACCCAACTGGGCCGGCTTTTTGGCTCCTTTATATGGATTGCTCGAAGGTTTATTCATTGGCGGGATCTCTGCTATGATCGATGCAGCTTTTGCAGAAAAATATCCCGGACTGGTAATGCAGGCCGTAGGTCTTACGTTTGGCGTGGCTATCTCCATGTTCCTGTTGTATAATTTCCGCATCATTAAGGCCACTGAAAAATTCAAATCAGTGATCATCATGGCCACCATGGGTATCGGTATCTTTTACCTGTTGACCATGGTACTGCGTTTGTTTGGCGTTCAGGTAAGTTTTATGTACGACAGCAGTTGGCTGAGCATCGGTATCAGCCTGTTTGTGGTTGCGATTGCAGCATTAAACCTGATCATGGATTTTGATATGATCGAGCAGGGTGCGGAAAGAGGTGCTCCTAAATTCATGGAATGGTATGGTGCATTCGGTTTATTGGTAACCCTGGTATGGTTATACCTTGAGATGCTCCGACTGTTAAGCAAACTGGGCAGCCGCGATTAATCATTCAATAAATTCTTAGAAAGCCATTTCGCAATGCGGGATGGCTTTTTTTATGGGCAGGGTTTTGCGGGTAGGCAAATACAAGTAACTTAGTGAGCCGTGAGTAGTGAGTGGTCAGTCGTGAGTAAGTTCTCACAACTGACTACTCACTACTCACCAAAATTTGCGCAATGAACTTTAATCGGGAACAATTCACCAACGAAGAACTGATCTATATCTACCGTAACCTCCTCATGCCCCGTATGATCGAGGAGAAGATGCTGGTATTGCTGCGTCAGGGAAAGATCAGTAAATGGTTTAGCGGAATTGGGCAGGAAGCTATTTCTGTGGGTGCAACATTGGCTTTACAACGCAACGAATGGATCATGCCGCTGCATAGGAATCTGGGGGTATTCACAGCAAGACAAATGCCACTGCATAAATTATTCATGCAATGGCAGGGAAATAAAGATGGATATAGTAAGGGACGTGAGCGTAGTTTTCATTTTGGCAGTAAGCCCCATTATATCTGTGGAATGATCTCGCATCTGGGTCCGCAACTGGCCATTGCCGATGGTGTGGCTTTAGCGTATAAACTCAGGAAAGAGAATAAAGTATCCCTCACATTCAGCGGTGATGGTGGAACCAGTGAAGGAGATTTTCATGAAGCTTTGAATGTAGCAGCCGTATGGGACTTGCCCGTAATATTTGTGATAGAAAATAATGGCTACGGGTTAAGTACACCTGTAAATGAACAATACCGTTGCGAAAGTCTGGTGGATAAAGCCAAAGGCTATGGCATGGAAGGCGTTCGGATTGATGGCAATAATGTATTGGAAGTGTATGATACCATCAGAGGCGTACGTGACTATTGCATTAAAAATCAAAAACCTTATCTGATCGAATGCATGACCTTCCGCATGCGCGGCCATGAAGAAGCCAGCGGTACTAAATATGTACCCAAAGAATTGTTTGAAGAATGGGGCAGAAGAGATCCGATCAAAAACTTTGAACAGTTTCTTGTTTCAGAAAACATCATCTCCGAAATGACCATCGCCGATATACGGAATGAATTCAAAGAATATATAGAAACAGAATTGAAGCAGGCGCCGGAGGAAGAAGCGTTTGTAGTGGATGAGGAAGAAGAGATCAGGGATGTGTATGCGAAGAAGTCTGTAGTTAGGAGTTTGGAGCTTGGAGTTGAAATACTTGATTCACCTGACTTCTCACTCCAGACTTCTCACTCCAGACTTCTTGATGGCATTAAAGAAGCGTTGCATCAAAGCATGCAAAAACATCCCAACCTCATTCTCATGGGTCAGGATATTGCTGAATACGGAGGGGCATTTAAAATAACAGAAGGATTTGTGGAAGCATTTGGCAAAGAGCGCGTGCGGAATACACCTTTATGCGAAAGTGCAATTGTGGGAAGTACATTAGGCTTAAGTTTGGAAGGCTTTAAATCGGTGATGGAAATGCAGTTTGCAGATTTCGTTACGGTTGGCTTTAACCAGATAGTGAATAACCTGGCCAAGATGCATTACCGCTGGGGACAAAGCGCAGATGTAGTAATAAGGATGCCTACAGGTGCAGGGGTAGGTGCGGGTCCTTTTCATTCGCAAAGCAATGAAGCCTGGTTTACGCATGTGCCGGGATTGAAAGTTGTATACCCCGCAACACCCCATGATGCCAAAGGTTTACTGATTGCAGCAATCAATGATCCGAACCCGGTTTTGTTTTTTGAACACAAAGCATTGTATCGAAGTGTGAGTGGTGAAGTGCCGGAAGAATATTATGAAGTTGAAATTGGTAAAGCGAGATTGGTGAAAGAAGGTGAGGAGATAACGGTAATTACTTATGGAGCGGGATTGCATTGGGTAAATGAATACCAGGCTAACCATCCCGAAATTTCATTACATATCCTTGACCTTCGGACTTTATTGCCCTTAGATTATACAGCCATCAAAGAAGCTGTTGCCAAAACAGGAAAAGTATTGTTACTGCATGAGGATACATTGATCGGAGGAATTGGCGGTGAGATCAGTGCCTGGATCAGCGAACATTGTTTCGAATTACTGGATGCACCTGTAATGCGTTGTGCTTCATTGGATACACCCATTCCTTTTAATTTGGAACTGGAAAAAAACTTTCTGGCAAAAAACAGATTAGGAGCATATATTCAAAAACTGTTGAAGTATTAAAACTGATATATGCAAAAGAGGATGCTCACTATTATTTGCTTGTTTCTTTTAATATTTTCGCATGCACAAAAAGCTACCATACAGGGCCGTATTGAAATGGGTACCATTCACGAATTGAGTTTATTCAGGCTGGCCAATAAAATGAATGGCCCCTTTGGTAACGAACAATATTTTCAGCAGATACCGATCAAGGATGGAAAATTTCAGATAGAGCTATCTGTGAATAATTCTGAGATGATGTTCTTGTCCGGATGGGATACGGTGTCGAATCATTCTTTTTCCCAACCACTGTTTATCAAAAACGGATACCGGTTAAATATGGTCTTCCGGTTTAACGGAACGGAATATATCACTACCACAACCGGTATTGGCAATAGCGATAACCGGCATCTGTCTGTGAGTAAATATGAAGGACTGGAGGAGCAGCGGGAACAGAAAGACACGATTCCGGATAAGGTATTGAATTACCTGTATACAGAGTTTGCAAAAGACAGTATTGCCATCTCAAAATATATGGCAAACAACAACCCATCACTGGAATTTAAAGAAGCATGGAAACAGGAATTGCAGTACCTGGTGCTCAGTAAATATTACGCATTTGAAGAAGAAAGAAAGTTTTATATGCGGGATTCGTATAAACGGAATATCGATGCCTGGAAAAAACCTTTGAATGAGATGTTGGCACGTGTGCCACTGTCGAATGATGCAGCGATCAATGTGCATGCATACCTCAGCTTTATTGATGATTACCTGCTTCGCACAAAAGAAAGCATTGTTGAAACAACACAAACAGATCTGGCAGGCGTGCTAAAAGAATGGTATGGGTTTGATAATACAGACCAAAAACGGGAGATGTTTGACGATATCGATAACCGTTTACGGCAAAAAATTGTTGAGAAAAAATTTACCGGAAAAACAAAAGAGTTCATGTATGCCACCATCATTGAACATGCACTAACCGGAGAATTGATCGCCAATATGGGAGATATCTATCAAACCTTTACCAGGCAGTTTCCCGATAGCCGTTATCGGGCACGTTTTGATGAGCCTGTTTCTTTGATGTTGCAGAAAATGAAAACACCACTGTCTGACAAAATGGTATTTGTTCCTGGAGACACCACGATCAAATCTTTTGAAGAAGTACTGGCCATCGTGAAAGGGAAAACTGTTCTCCTGGATATGTGGGGAACCTGGTGTGGTCCCTGCCGCGAGGAGATCTCAAAGAACGGGAAAGCATTAAAATCTTATTTTAAAGGCAAGGGACTTGATTACCTGTATGTATCAAACTTTGATATTGGCCAGGAAAAGAAATGGAAAGAATTGATCGCCTATCTGGATATGGAAGGGCAACACCTGATGGCAAATTATAAACTTACACAGGATATTATGGGTAAATTGAAAGGGAATGGATATCCAACCTATGCCATCATCCATAAAGATGGAACCTATGAATTATCGAAAGCCGGCTATCCCATGGATAGGCAGAAGCTGATTGAACAGATTGAAGAAGCACTAAAAAAATAATTCCAAAACCGCGCCTTTGCGCCTCTGCGTGCAAATATTCCACGCAAAGACGCAAAGGCGCAAAGAAAACACTTATGAAAAAGATCATCCTGATATGCGCGATTCTATTCTCAGTGAATGTACACGCACAAAATAAAGCAGCCATTCCTAATCCCAATGCTGCCTACCAACCGCCGGCTTTTGCAGACGCAGATCGCTTACAGAAAATGCAGGCACTTTTTCCGGTAGTGGAAAAGATCTATAAAGAATATGCAGAGAAAAATCATTTTCCTGGTTATGCATTCGGAATTGTGGTGGATGGAAAACTTGTTTATTCAGGAGCAGGAGGATTTACGGATATAGATAATAAAATTCCTGCCACCACTAAATCGATGTTTCGTATTGCCTCTATGAGTAAAAGTTTTACGGCTATGGCGATATTGAAATTGAGAGATGAAGGAAAACTGAAACTAAGTGACCCCGTTTATCTCTATATCCCTGAAATGAAAGGGCAGAAGCTAACCAGTGATGCGCCGGAGATCACAGTGTTGAATTTATTATCACATTCAGCAGGTTTTCCGGAAGATAATCCCTGGGGCGACAGGCAATTGGCCAAAACAGATGCAGAAATGATCGCCATGATCAAAAAAGGCATTTCTTTTTCCAATGATCCGGGGCTCGCTTACGAGTACAGCAATATGGGTT
>CANGOX010000023.1 GCA_947455605.1 Chitinophagaceae bacterium | reverse complement strand
TGTCCTTCTCAATAATAGTGAGATCTGCTGCACCACGTGAAGCCAGTTCGTAGCTGATACAACCTGTACCGCCAAACAGATCGAGTGTTTTGATGCCTTCGAAATCCATCCGGTTCTGAAGAATATTGAACAGACCTTCTTTGGCAATATCTGTTGTAGGCCGTGTATGGGGCATATTGGTTGGTGGACTGATCCTTCTTCCTCCCCATTTGCCTGAAATAATTCTCATACGGCCAGCTTAAAAAACGGAGTGAAAAAATGCAGAGGATAATCCGGGTGTATAAAAGCTGCAGCATCTGCCGGGTTGATGGTTTCAACCGACATCTGGCCAAACATTTGATTGAGCTGTTGATAGAGAATGGAATCGGGCTGTATCATTCCGCAGATATCGATGTGTGCGTCTGCAGCATTGATATGAAACTGTTTGAGGATATTCATCACATAATACAGGATGTCATCTGCAGATTGGTACTGGAATGACTGGATCAGGAGCAGTTTACCGTTTTGGGTTACGGTTGCAATGAAATGAGATGCATAGATCTGTATTTTTAAGATAGGTGTAACAGAGATCTCACCCGCAAACAGATCGGCCAGTATTTTGGTATAGATATGATGTGGCTGATATAAAATGAACTGTCTGCCCACCCATTCCTGTAAGGATTTTTTTATGCGATAGGCATTTACCATTTGATCTCCGGTGGCAATTGTATCGTGCTTGATTTCATCTCGGGTATTTTCTCCGTAGATGAGAGAGAGAAAATCTTCTGCTGCAGAAATACTGAATTTACTTTCCGGTATGATCACTGCTTCCTGAAAATTATAAAAGCAATGGGTTTCTTTATAAGTATGGTTAAGGATAACTGATAGATTTTTGAATTCAAAAAAGATATCAGCCCAGTCGGTCATTTCCTTATTCAGTTCAAACAGTTCAAAAGCTTCCACCTGCTGTGAATAAGACCCTTTCACCAAACAGGCGAGATGGCTGTTCCCGATCTCTAAAAAGAGCGTATCTCCTTCTGCAGCCTCAGGCTCTTTTGTATCGGCATAATAACTAACCAGCTTCCGGATCATGGGGTCTAATTCTCTGCAATGTTATAAAAAAATGGCTAAGCCGTAAAAGCGATCTGCGGAAAGGGCAAAATCTTAGCTTTGCGACATATTATGCAAAAAGCTTCTCAGGGTATAAACTTACAGGTAAATATCAGCAATAAGCAAATACTGGGTATTGCATTGCCCATAACAGCGGCTATAATTGTGCCCCAGATCAATTTTATCACGAATAATATTTTCCTGGGTGGACTGGGCCAGGGAGCTTTGGCTTTGGCAGGTATCACAGGAGTCTATTACCTGATCTTTGCGGTGGTTGGGCATGGGTTGAATAATGGCTTACAGGCTTTGATCTCAAGGCGGGCCGGTGAGAACCGGATTGATGCGATCGGCAACCTGTTCTCACAGGGTATACGAATTGCATTAGTGTTTGCGGCTATCGGGATCGCCATAACCTGGCTGGTGGCACCGAAGGTATTGAGTTGGTCGTTACACGATCCGGAAAGTGTACGAACCTGTGTGCGGTTTTTAAATATCCGTATACTGGGTCTCCCCTTTTTGTATGTGTACCAGATGCGGAATGCTTTGTTGGTAGGAACCAATCAGAGTAAATACCTGATCATAGGCACCGCTATAGAAGCACTTACCAATATTTTCTTTGATTATGGATTGATCTACGGAAAATTCGGGATGCCACAGATGGGTTTTGATGGGGCAGCCTATGCTTCTATCATTTCAGAGTTTGCGGGGCTCGCGGTGATCTTTATCGTGATCCGGTTAAATGGCGTTTCCAAACAATTGCACCTGTTTAAGAACTGGACCTATGATGCAGCCAATGCAAAATTGATCGTTGTACAATCCTATCCCCTGATACTCCAGTTTGTGATCAGCATCATGAGCTGGGAGTTCTTTTATATTCTGATCGAGCACCATGGACAGCAGGCGCTTGCCATATCCAATACCATGCGTAATATCTTTGGTTTTTTTGGCTGTTTTACCTGGGCTTTTGCGGCTACTGCCAATACCATGGTAAGCAATGTAATTGGCCAGAACCTGCAGGAGCAGGTACCCAGACTGATCAACCGGATCATGTTCTGGAGTTTGGGGTTTGCTTCATTGGTCTGTTTATTCCTGAATTTGTTTCCGCATGCATTTCTGTCTATTTACGGACAGGGTGAAGACTTTATCACGGCAGCGATACCCGTTCTGAGAATTGTATCCAGTGCCTTGTTGTTTATGTCTATTTCTGTGGTATGGATGAATGCAGTTACAGGAACCGGAAATTCAAAAATGAATCTGCTGTCGGAGTTTGCAGCCATTACGCTTTACTGCATCTATGTATATACCGTGCTTGAAAAAATGAATCTCCCGCTGGTTTGGGGTTGGGCCAGTGAGTGGATCTACTGGACAACGATCTTTATCCCTTCTTTTTGGTATATACGGAGCGGACGGTGGAAGAACAGGAAAATATAGGAACAGATGAACAGAAGAAGTGAAAACCGTTTATCGGTTCGTCTGTTCCTTGTTCATCTGTTCTATTGCGCTTAACCTTTCAATTTCGTGACCAGATCAACATATTGTTGCATAGCATCATCCTTTGAAACACCCGCCAGCTTTGCCCAGGCTTCGTGTTTAAATTTGGCTACAAAATCAAAGACATTGGATGGGCCTTCTCCACTATTATCACCTTCGGTGGCCTGTTTATACAGCGCATATAATTTCAGCAAAGTATCGTTATCAGGTTTTTCGCTGAGGGTTTTGCTGTTGGCAACGGCGGCTTCGAAGAGTTGTTGTAATTCCACGGGAGATAAATTAGTAGTTAGTAATTAGAAATTAGTAATTGTGGCACTGCGGTCGGGATGCTAAAGCGGCCTGAACGCTTTTCATTCGTTTCTCAGTAAAGTTATTGCATCGATTCCAATAATTTATTGCCTTCTGCTTTAATGGCTATATCATCGGTTGTTCGGGTAGGTAGCTTTACCAGCTTATTCAGCACTTCAATGGCCTGTGCCGGTTTGCGGTATTCTTTATAGGCTTTGGCAAGGTCTAAATAATTAGAGGCAAAATAAGGCTCCAGACCTTTGCATTTTTCCATGAACGCAATGGCTTTTTCAATATCGCCATCCGGTAAACCGCCATAGAATAATTTTACAGCTATTTTTTTAATGCCTGATAAAGTGGCCATTTCATAATGCCATTTGCCCATGATATAATTGGCTCTTGCATGATCGGGGCTGATGGTTAAGGCTTTGTCTGCATAGTACTTCACATCTTTCACATACGCAACGATCTTCTTGTTCTCTGTTTCCACATCTGTCATCTTACCACTGGCCATGGCCAATGCATAAGCTGCATCTGCTTTACTGCTGTCTGTTTGAAAAGCACGGTTGGCAAAAGATAAAGCCGTTTCGTAATACAGTCGTTTGGTATTTTTTTCCTTATCCGGTTGACGGTTTCCGAGCGATACATTCATCTCCGCTGCTTTTACCAATGCTTTGAGGTTATCGGGTGTATTTAATAATACCAGTTTATATTTTTCGAGGGCCTCCGCTTCTTTTTGTTGTTTTTCAAGGTTATCAGCTTCCTTTAATAATAGATTCACATCCTGCGACTGTGCAGCGAAAAAGAAAAACGACAAACAAACACTAAACAGCCATTTCATGATACGATACTTTACAGGTTCTTTCTTTTTAATTCAAAACTCACCCCTACGCTTCCCTGCATGTTTGAAACAGGCGGATACATTTTCCGGATAGAAACCAACACTTCTTCAGCCAGAGAAAACTGTGCCAGAATTTTTTGCGCTATATCGGTAACCACGGTTTCCAATAAGGGCGTAGGTATCGCCATCCGCTTCTTTACCAGTTCATATACCGCTACATAATCAACCGTATCCGACATATGTTTTACCGGAAGATGTGCCGGAGAATGTTTGATGGAAATATTCAACTCAAACTCATTACCCAATACCTTCTCCTCCTCATACAAGCCATGATGAGCAAAGAAGATGATATTGTGGAGGTGGATGGAAAGCATGGGAGATAAATTAGTAATTAGTAGTTAGTAGTTAGTAGTTAGTAATTGAAGGGTTTTTATTTCTAATTACTAACTACTAATTACTAATTAAATCAAGCGAGTCCTTTTGCACTCAGATACCGCTCTGCATCCAGTGCGGCCATACAGCCACTGCCTGCGGCGGTTACGGCCTGGCGGTAGTTTTTATCCTGCACATCGCCTGCGGCAAATACGCCTTCTATATTTGTTTTGGAAGTGCCGGGTATGGTGGTGATATAACCGGTCTCATCCATATCGATCCACTCTTTAAAGATATCGCTGTTGGGCTGATGGCCAATGGCCACAAAGAAACCGCTGATGGGTATTTCCTGTGTTTCCTGTGTCTGGTTATTCTTTATACGAACCGCTTCTACTTTTTTCTCGCCTAATATTTCATCAGTATCTGTGTTCCAGTAAACTTTAATGTTGGGTGTGTTTACCACCCTGTCCTGCATTACTTTACTGGCGCGCATTTTTTCTTTACGGATAAACATATGTACAGTGGTGCATAGCTTAGAAAGATACATCGCTTCTTCAGCAGCCGTATCTCCTGCCCCAACGATCGCCACTTCTTTACCACGAAAGAAAAACCCATCACAAACGGCGCAGGCACTTACGCCAAAACCATTCAGTCTTTCTTCACTGGGTATACCCAGCCATTTGGCTGAAGCACCGGTACAGATGATCACTGAATCTGCTTCGATCAGTTTCTCTTCATCGATCCAAACTTTATAAGGTTGCTGACTGAAATCAACTTTCGTTGCCAAACCATAACGGATATCGGCACCCATTCTTGCTGCCTGTTTTTCAAAATGCACCATCATATCCGGACCCTGTATCCCATCGGGGTAACCGGGATAGTTCTCAACTTCTGTGGTGATGGTCAACTGACCACCCGGTTGAATTCCCTGATACAAAACGGGTTTCATATTAGCCCTTGCTGCATAAATAGCAGCAGTATATCCTGCCGGACCAGAACCAATGATCAACACATGTACTTTCTCTATAGCCTCATTTGCCATACTTTTCTGTTTAATTATTTAGACGAACAAAATTATCGAACCCTTGCAGTTATGCGGTTTTGGTTTTTCACAAAGAACGCTTATTTGGGGATAATCAAAGCTTTATACTGCACGGCATAGCCACAAAAGGCGCCTAAACCTCCATTACTGATATTACTTATCACTTTTCCGGGTGATGAAAAAGGATTCCCTACCGATTGATAGGTGAATTCCCAGGTTCTCCAGAAATCAAAACTGGCTTTATCAATATTGCAGAATTTGACAATTGCGGTATCCCCTCTCTTGAAATAACCATAATCCTCAAACTTCAGCTTTTCATTTTTAGATATTCCCTGATCTACCTGTATATCATAGGTCTTGCCATCAATGATCTGGTCGTCAAATACACTGTTCAACCCCGGGTAAAAATCTTTGTTATTGGAACTGGTAAAATAACGGATATAATTACCCAGTCCGGGAGGATCCGTTATCCTCGACATCAGCACCACCTTATTCGTATCCGAATTATTAGGTGCTTTCTTCCACCACAAAGAATCCATTTTCTTGGTCATTACCGGAATGGTAGTGGTTGAAGTATATACCTGTCCGCCGGTTTCAATACGCAGGTTATAGGCCTTACCCATTTGACCAAACAAAGTAGTTGCCGGCGAAGTTTGCGGTGTAGTATAATAGTAAAAATAAAAGCCTCCGGTAAGTGGCACTGCCACTTCTTTCAGGCTGTAAGTATTGGTGCCATTATTGATAGTTACGGTAGCTCCATGAACATAAGAACCATTTAATGTAGCGGCATCTATCTCTGAAAAATAATTCAACGAATTAGAGATAGCTACCATGGGCGCCTGACCGCTTTCTATCTGTCCTTCTACCACCAGTTTGGGCGATTGCTGCACTGTATCCAGCTGTACGGTCTTTTCACAACCGAGTAAACCACAGAAAACAACAATAGATAAACCCCATTTTTTCATGATGCAAAATTATATGGATACAACAAGAGAAACGGTTAAAAGTTAAAAGTAGTAAGGTATAAGTAATAAGTAAACACCTTAGTATCCCCTCCTGGCTCTGCCAAGAGGTGTGCCCAAGCGCCTTAGCCAAGGGCGGGGTGGTACAAAACAAAACCCCTCGATGTTACGAGGGGCTTTTATCAGATAGTTGGATAAAATCTTATCCCAAATAGGCTTTTAAGGCATTGCTGTAACGGGCCTTCTGTAAGCGTTTGATGGCTCTTTCCTTGATCTGGCGGATACGTTCTTTGGTCAAATCATATTTCATTCCGATCTGTTCAATGGTAACGCCATTTTCGCCGTCCAGACCGAAATACGCATTTACGATCTCGGCTTCACGTGGGCTTAATGATTTTAATACCCTGCGGATCTCTTCACGTAAAGAATCTTTCATCACATCTTCATCCGTATCATCACTTCCTTCCAGCAGATCGCCCATGGCTACATCTTCTGCCTCGTGTACAGGGGCGTCTAAGGATGTGTGACGGGTATTGCTCTGGAAGATATTGTTGATCTCTGTTTCGCTCATTTCCAGGATCTCGGCCAGCTCTTCGGTTGAAGGCTCGCGCTCATGCTCCTGTTCAAAAGCCATATAGGCTTTGTTGGCTTTATTGTAAGTACCGATCTTATTCTGTGGTAAACGTACCAGCCTTCCCTGTTCGGCCAAAGCCTGCAGAATTGACTGACGGATCCACCATACGGCGTAAGAGATAAATTTAAAACCCTTGGTTTCATCGAAACGCTGGGCAGCTTTGATCAGACCGAGGTTTCCTTCGTTGATCAGATCACTTAAGGAAAGACCCTGGTGTTGGTATTGCTTGGCCACAGATACCACAAAACGTAAGTTCGCCTGCACCAATTTGTCCAACGCACGCTGATCGCCCATCTTGATCTTCTGAGCCAGTGTGGTCTCTTCTTCCGGGGTGATCATTGGTATTTTAGAAATTTCCTGCAGATACTTCTCAACGGCCTGTGAATCCCGATTAGTGATCTGTGTAGCGATTTTGAGCTGCCTCATGGATGTGTAATTACTTGACTTATATTATGAAACGTCTAAAAGACCACAATTGTTTTGCCAACGCTGTACAAGAGACCGTTAAATTATGGCTGAACTTTCAGAAGTCTGCAAAAGTACGTAGCAGCAACGAATTTTGCCAGCTTTTGTGGAAAAACTTGCGGTTTTGGGCAAAAAAACGCAATGTTTTACCTGTATCCTGAATAAATTAAACATAAACAGAATCCCAGAAAAACTTCGGTTTCCATTTATCTTCGCAGCCTTATGATAGATTTCAGATCAGATACGGTTACCCGCCCTACCCCAGGGATGCTGGAAGCCATGTTGAATGCCCCTGTTGGGGACGATGTTTTTGGGGAAGATCCTTCCATTAACCAGCTGGAAACCATGAGTGCAGCGCTTTTTGGGATGGAAGCCGGGATATTTTGTCCGAGCGGCACCATGACCAACCAGATCGCCATTAAATGCCATACACAACCGGGTGATGAAGTGATCTGTGATAAATTATCGCATGTATACCTCTATGAGGGTGGTGGCATTGCTGCCAATTCGGGGGCTTCGGTTAGATTATTGGAGGGAAATCGAGGCAGGTTAACTGCAGACCAGGTGAGAGAAGCGATCAATCCTGAAGATATTCATAAGCCTGTAACCACGCTCGTTTCTCTGGAAAATACGGGAAACCGTGGTGGAGGTAGTTGTTATAATTTTGCTGATATACAAGCCATTAAAGAGGTTTGTTTACAAAATAACTTGAAGTTGCACCTTGATGGAGCCCGCCTTTTTAATGCTTTGGTGGCTAAAAACGAGACCTGTAAACAATACGGGGAAGCGTTTGACTCTATTTCTATCTGCCTGAGCAAGGGATTGGGCGCACCCGTTGGCAGTGTGTTGCTTGGAACCCATCAACTGATCAAAAAAGCCCGCAGGGTGCGAAAGATGTTTGGCGGTGGAATGCGGCAGGCGGGATATTTGGCTGCTGCCTGTATTTATGCGCTGGAGCATAACGTAGCCAGGCTGGCTGAGGACCATGCCCACGCCCAGATGATCACGGCGGCATTGGTAAAAAAGGATTTTACGGGTGAGATCTTACCTGTTGAGACTAATATCGTTATTTTTGCGGTGAAAGGCCGTTATACCGCGCCTGAGTTGGCCGCAAAATTCAAGGAACAGGGAATTTTCGTGATCGCCATCTCTCCTACACAGATCAGGATTGTAGTACATCTTGATATTCATCCTAACGATGTGGCTAAGACCATTGAAGTGATCGACTCGCTGTAGATCATCATTTCATAATACGAAATTATTTATAACAGAAGAACAGATATGCTACCCAGAATTAACCCTACGAATACACAAGCCTGGTTTTTATTAAAGAAACACCATGAAGAGGAAATGAGCCGCCGGCATATACGCGATCTGTTTACTGCAGATCCGGAGCGGTTCAAGAAATTTTCGATCACATTAGGTGATATTCTGTTTGACTATTCCAAGAATATCATCAATCCAAAAACACTTCAGCTCTTATTGCAACTGGCTGAGGATTGTCAGCTGAAAGATGCGATCCATGATATGTTTGCCGGTATCAAGATCAATGAAACAGAAGGCCGTGCCGTGTTGCATACTGCCCTGCGCGACTTTTCTGATTCGGCAATTCTGGTAGAAGGAAAAGATATTATGCCCCGCATCCGCAAAGTACAGAATCACATGAAGGATTTTTGTGAGAAAGTACATAGCGGCAAATGGAAGGGTTATACCGGGAAGAAAATAAAATATATCGTAAACATAGGTATTGGTGGCAGTGATCTTGGGCCTTTTATGGTTACTGAAGCGCTACGCCCCTATTGGAAAGAAGGGATCCAGTCATACTTTGTTAGCAATGTAGATGGAACGCATATTGCCGAAACACTTAAGAAAGTAAAACCGGAAGAAACCCTTTTCCTGGTGGCTTCCAAAACCTTTACTACGCAGGAAACCATGACCAATGCGTTATCTGCGCGTGATTGGTTTCTTGAAACAGCAAAAGATCAGGCGCAAGTGGCCAAACATTTTGTGGCATTAAGCACCAATGAAAAAGAAGTAACGTCTTTTGGTATTGACAAAGCCAATATGTTCGAATTCTGGGATTGGGTTGGTGGACGATACTCTTTATGGAGTGCGATCGGGTTATCGATTGCCCTTACAATTGGCTATGAAAATTTTGAGCAGTTATTGAAAGGCGCATTCGCCGTAGATGAACATTTTAAGAAAGAAAAGTTTGATAAGAATATTCCGGTATTGATGGCATTGATCGGGATCTGGTATACCAATTTCTTTGGTGCACAGAGTGAAGCCATCCTGCCTTACGATCAGTACATGCACCGTTTTGCAGCCTATTTTCAACAGGGAAATATGGAAAGCAATGGTAAGAGTATTGACCGTAGTGGTAACCCCGTAAACTATTCAACCGGCCCTGTGATCTGGGGTGAACCGGGAACCAATGGGCAACATGCATTCTACCAGCTGATCCACCAGGGAACATTGATGATACCTTGTGATTTTATTGCTCCGGCGATCAGTCATAATGCGATTGGCGACCATCATGTGAAACTTCTTTCCAACTTTTTTGCGCAAACAGAAGCCCTGATGAATGGCAAATCGGAGAACGGTGTGAAAGTGGAATTGATGAAGGCCGATAAAAAAGAAGATGAGATCAAGAAGCTGGCACCTTTCAAAATATTTGAAGGGAATAAACCTACCAATTCTTTTCTCGTTAAAGAGATCACCCCATTTACCTTGGGAAGCCTGATCGCTTTATACGAGCATAAGATCTTTGTACAGGGTGTGATATGGAACATATTCAGCTTTGACCAATGGGGTGTGGAACTGGGTAAACAACTGGCCAACCAGATATTGCCTGAGTTAACCAACGAAGAGCCGGTGAGTTCCCATGATGGTTCTACGAATGGGTTGATCAATGCGTTTAAAGCATATAGGAAAGGTTAGGGAATATTGAATATTGAACAAGGAATATTGAATGTTGAAGTTTACAAATGATATTTTGATCAGGCCGATTGAACTGAGAGACAATGCCGCAATAGCCGCTATCATACGCAGTAGCCTCGAAGAATTTGGTGCCAACCATCCGGGTACAGTTTATTTTGATGATTCTACCGATCATTTATTTGAACTCTTTCTGGCAACATCTTTAAGTGCTTATTTTATTGCAGAGAAAGAAGGGGTGGTGATAGGTGGTGCCGGTATTTTTCCTACAGAAGGACTTCCTTCTGATACCTGTGAACTGGTAAAGATGTATCTCTCTCCGGCAGCGCGTGGACTGGGTTTGGGAAGGATGATGATCAGTAAGTGTATGGAACTGGCTGTTACAAAAGGATTTACCAATATGTACCTGGAAACCATGCCTGAACTGCGGAAAGCGGTTAGTGTGTACGAGAAGTTTGGATTTGAGTATCTGAAAGCCCCAATGGGAAATACAGGACATAGTGGGTGTGATATATGGATGATCAGGAAACTCTGACTCCATTACCCCCAACCCCTTGGGAGGGGGCTAGTATTTAGTGATAAGGATAAATGCTTAGTTATAAAAACAGGAAAGCCGCTTTTTTGGAAGCGGCTTTCTTATTATATCAATTCAATTGGAATATTACCATTTGTCTACTTCTTCAGAAGCGCTTGCGGCTGCGGCTGCTGCATCAGTAATGGGTGTTGGTGCTACTTCAACAGGAGCCTGAACCTCGGGTTCTGCTTCTGCTATGGGTGCAGATGGTGCCACATAGGTTGATTCGCCGCCTTCTGAGCCGTTTCCTTCACCTTCTCCTTCCGGATATTCGTGGTTGAATGCATCAAAATCGAAATCAGGCATCAGGTCTGTCTTCACATAATCGATCGCCTCGCCCAGTGCTTTGATGAATTTGTTGAAGTCTTCTTTGTAGAGGAAGATCTTATGCCTGTCGTAACCATTGTCGTCAAAGCGCTTACGGCTTTCTGTGATGGTTAAAAAGTAATCATTTCCACGGGTTGCCCTTACATCAAAAAAATAGGTTCTTCTTTTTCCGGCCCTGATACGTTTGCTGTAAACACTCTCCATTTTTTTGTCATTGTTCTCGTACGCCACAGTTAGTTGTTTTTTGGTTTTTGAAATACTTTTTAAGTGTCACAAATATAGGATTGTTTCAGAATTACCAAAATTTTAGCAGAAAGTCCATAGACGATAGTCCATGGACCATGGTCTATGGACTATGGGCGGCTGTTTTCAGCAGTTTCTTCCGTTTGCTGTAACCGGTACAATTCTGCATAATACCCGTTATTGGCCATTAATTCCACATGGGTGCCCTGTTCGGCCAGTTCGCCGTTATCGAGCACGATGATATTATTGAATTGAAAGGAAGAGAATATACGATGGGTGATGATCAGTGCGGTTTTATCGTGCAGGTAGCGGTATAGGTTTCCGATGATCTCATTCTCGGTTTTGGCATCAACAGCGCTGAGGCAGTCATCAAAGACTATGATCTCAGGTTCCTTGATCAAGGCCCGGGCAATGGAGATTCTTTGTTTTTGTCCGCCGCTTAAGGTAACACCCCGCTCTCCTATCAGTGTATCGTATCCTTGAGTAAAACCAAGGATCTCATTATGCACACTGGAAGAAGCGGCTGCTTTTTCCACTTTTTCTTTTGAGGCAGCAGCTGATAAACCAAAACTGATATTATTACTTACCGAATCGCTGAACAGAAAAACATCCTGTTGCACATAACTGATCTGTTCGCGCAAGGTTGTCAGGTCTATTTTTTTGATATCTGTTCCTCCTATTTCTATGGTTCCTTTGGTGGGATCATAAAAACGCAATAAGAGCTGCGCCAGTGTGGATTTTCCGCTTCCGGTTCGGCCAAGGATCAACACTTTATCTCCTTTTTTGATCCTGAGATTGATATGCTGTAAAGCTTTGATACCGGTATGTGGGTATGTAAAGCTCATATCTGAAAACACGATATCGCCGGTTACCCTTTCTTTTGCAGCATTTTCCGCATTGGCGATCACGGGTTCTGTTTTCAGAAATTCATTCAGTCGTTTTTGTGAAGCAGCGGCACGTTGTATCATACTGGCCGTCCATCCGATAGCGATCACCGGAAAAGTGAGCATATTGATATAGATCACAAATTCAACGATCAAGCCTACTTTACTGGTATCCTGTAAAGCTTCTATACCTCCCACCATAATGGTTACCAACGTGCTTAACCCGATCATCAGGGCCATACTTGGAAAATAGATGGCTTCTACTTTAGCGAGTCCTACGGCATTCTTTTTATACTCCTCACTATTCTTCCGAAAGAAACCAAGCATGGCTTTTTCCTGTACAAAAGATTTGATCACGCGTATACCGGAATAGGATTCCTGGGCATTGGTGGTGAGGTCTGATAATAATGCCTGGATCCTTTCACTTTTTTTATGGATGATGCTGTTAACCAGGTAAACCGTTAGTGCCAATATGGGCAAAGGCGCCAATACCAGGAAACTTAGGTGTACATCTTTTCTGAACATACTTACCAAACAAAATCCGATCAATGATACAAGGTTGATGAGATACATGACCGCAGGGCCGGTATACATCCTAACGCGGCTTACATCTTCTGTCATGCGGTTCATCAGATCACCCGTGCTGTGTGTTTTGTAAAAATGCGAATCCAGCTTCTGATAATGCCGGAAGATTTCGTTCTTCTGGTCAAATTCAATATAACGGCTCATTACAATAATGGTCTGCCGCATAAAGAACATCAGTATCCCCCTGATCAGGGCAAGCACAAGAATGGTAATACTGCAAATGGCTATGAGTCCGCCAAAAGAGATATGGGCCCCCTGCACAGAATCAATAAAAAAATCGACCAGTTTATCATGTACCGGTCTTATTGCAGGTGCGTGAGCTCCGGGTAGCTTTTGTTGTACCTGGCTGATCACAAAGCCGGTTACCTGTGGGGCGAGTACGGCAAAGTAATTAGAAGACATCACAAAGAAGATCCCTATAAAGAAACGATAACGGTACTTCCAGAAATATTTGTTAACGGCTGCGAGATGCTTCAATTACTTGTATTGTTTTGTCAAAGGTAATGTGCAAACCGGATTCTGCATAGGCGAATTGATGAATGGGAATTCTGTTACCTGCTTTTCCTTAGAAAGGGTTCAAATAGAGAATGTATATGTGAATCCTGTAATGAATCGGATGGTTTGTGTAATAGATGCTGTTTTGAATGGGTTCATCTTTGACATGCCATCTAAAAAGGACAAAATGAAAAACAATTACCGCAAAGACACACAGATCATCAACGCGATTTTTCCGGCGTATGCACCTGTAAAGATTGTCAGTAAGAATCCGGTTTTTTATTATCAGTCTTTTGTAAGATCTTTCTTCAACCTAAGAAAACAGGCATGATCATACAGCGTGAAAGATACCATCATGAATAGCTGTAGCTTATCCATACGATTATTACCCATATTTCTTTTCCTGAGTTTAGCGGTAACTGCTCAGGATGCTTCTACAATCATTCCTGAAAATAAAACCATAAAAGACACTTCGCTGCAGCGCGATCTGATTGATATAGCCAAAGGGCTACTGCACATCAGGATAAAAGATGCCACCGAGATAAACGGAAAAAAAATATATTTTTCTTTGCTCCCCTTCAGTAGTGTTGTTCCGGGAGGTAGTGGCAGGGCACTCATCACCAGTACAACTGCGGGCACTTATTTAGGCCCCAGAAAAACAACCAATATTTCGAGTGCTACATTCACGCCTTACTGGAATTTTAACGGAAGGTTTGGCCTTCCTCTTCATACCAGTATCTGGTTGCCCAATAACACATGGACCATTCAGGGCGATACGAGATTCCTGTATTATCCTCAATACACATGGGGTTTAGGCAGTACACATACAAATGAAGAGCGCATTCTGGTAGATTACAAATACCTGCGTTTTTATCAGAGTTTATTAAAGAGGGTCACGCCCTATTTCTATGCAGGAGTTGGGTATCATATTGATTACCGGATAAATATCAAAAGCGATGATTCTTCTATCAATCTGAAACAGTATACGGGTTATCCCTACGGTACCGGAAGTAACTCTTTTGCATCCGGTTTCAGTCTCAATTTTTTATATGATACCCGTAATAATTCCATCAATCCATTACCTGGTGCATATGCGAACATCGTGTATCGGAACAATCCCCGTTTTCTCGGAAGTAATGAAAATTGGCAATCCTTGTATATCGATGTCAGAAAATATCTCTCATTGAATCCCTCAAAACCCGATCAGCAAAATGTGTTGGCATTCTGGTCATACTTATGGACCATTTTAAAAACGGGCGCACCTTATCTGGACCTGCCCAGCCTGGGCTGGGATCCTGATAACCGCTCTGGCAGAGGGATCGATCAAAATCGTTTTCGTGGTGAAACACTTTTCTATATGGAAACTGAATACAGACGGGATATTACCAACAACGGTCTGTTTGGCTTTGTTGTTTTTGCCAATATCAATACGGTAAGTGGTTCTGAAACGCTTTTCCGTTCCTGGCATCCTGCCGGTGGTGCGGGGTTACGGGTTAAGTTCAATAAAGGGTCTAATACCAATATGGGAATGGATTTTGGATTCAGTAAAGGATATAGTTCACTAATGTTTAGTCTGGGTGAAGCATTTTAACCGAAATCCCTCCCTAAGAAAATGTAAGTGGTATTTCCTGTGTATAGAATAGTATTAGCTATAAGTGTTCATAAGTTTGCATAAGAAATGAATAACCGTTTCTGTTTCTTCCTAACGATCCTGTTTGCCCTTGTTTTTTTATCCTGTCAGGATAAATACCACATGGGTAATATACCGGTTGCAAAGACTCACTAAAAAGCGAAACTACTGGCGCTTGTCTTCCAAAACCCTTGCAGGTTCCTACATAGCAGGGAAAGCGCTTACCGATACCAATTATCTGGAAGTAACGGTTACGGTAAAGAGTACGGGTAGCGTAACCTTTACAAGTTTGGGAAACAAAATGGTTAAGCTGCCTGCCTAAGGCACACCAATTGCAGCCTTCGATATTCAAATCGCTTTACTAAATGTATTCGTACTGATCTGTTTTCTCCACAGCTGTGCATCAATTGCTGCACTGATATTGCGGATGAATGACATCCCTTTTTCAGTTACGTTTATGGTTTTGCCGGTCAGTATCAGGAGTCCATCCTCTTCCAGTGCACGGAGTTTCTCCAATGCTTCTTTCACAAATACAGGATCCAGTACAGGATTTTCCAGTACTGTTTGATTCTCACACATCAGTTCCAATATCTTTTTCCGGATCACCACATCTTCTTCATTCAATAAATGACCAAATACTAATGGCAGTTCTCCCCTGTTCACTTTCTCTTCATATGCTTCCACTTCTTTTTCATTTTGTGCAAAAGCATTCCAGGCATCACTGATACTGGATACACCCAGGCCAATGATCAGTTTGGATTTAGTGGTGGTATACCCCATAAAGTTTCTGTGGAGATTGCCGCTTTTGGCAGCGAGAAAAAGTTTGTCATCCAGCAATGCAAAATGATCCATGCCGATACTTTTGAAACCAGCAGCTTCCAGTAACTCTCTTCCCTTGTGATACATCTCCCATTTGGCATTTGCATCTGGAAGGTCTGTTTCTGTATACCTTCTTTGCACCTTACTTTTCCATGGTACGTGGGCATAGGAATAGAAAGCGATCCGGTCTGGCATAAAACCTTTGATCAGGCTGATGGTGTGTTCTATACTTTCGATCGTTTGATGGGGTAAACCATAAATAAGATCAATGTTGATGCTTTTGTAGTTATATTTTCTGGCCCAGTCAACCACTTCTTTTGTTGTTTCATACGACTGTATCCGGTTGATCACAAACTGCACTCTCGGATCAAAATCCTGTACGCCTAAACTCACCCGGTTAAAACCCACACCAGCGAGTTGTTTGAAATGTTCTTCCGTTGTGTAATTCGGATGTACTTCAATACTGAATTCATGGTTTTCGCTTACAATAGCGCCATCTGTAATGCCTTTGATCAGTTGTACCAGGTTAGCCGGACTGAAAAAAGTAGGCGTTCCGCCCCCCAGATGAATTTCTTTGATCACTGGTACAGACGGCAACAGAGAACGATACATGGACCATTCTTTTAACACAGTGCTGATATAAGGATCTTCTACCGCATGGTTTACCGTGATCCGTTTATTACAAGCGCAGAAAGTACACATGTTCTCGCAAAAAGGCAGGTGGATATAGATACACAATTCACCGTTTTCTGCCGTAAAGGTATTTACTACCGATTCCTTCCATCTGGCTACGTTGAGCGTAGTAAAATCCCAATAAGGCACGGTTGGATAACTGGTGTACCGGGGTGTAGGCACATCGTATTTGTGAAGCAGGTTCAAGAGGTTATTACTCATACAGACTGAAAATAATGATCAAAAAGCAAAAATATCGGTGCAAAGGGCATAAAACAATGACCGTGGTTAGGTTGCGAAGGAATGACAATTGTTTGACAATCGTATTAAACCGGTCAGTAAGGTGGTGATAGTTAAAAGGGTTAAAATAGTTAAAGTGGTAAATCCCTCTTTAACTATTTTAACCCTTTTAACTACTTTAACCTCTTAAGCTATTGTAACTACCCCCTACACTACTGTTTCTTAGTCCATACATTATTATCTGAGTTAAAATCAGGCAATACCTTGTCCGGATCATAGGTAACAGAAATAATTTCTTCAGTAGAAGGATATTTAAATGTCCAGCTGGTATTACGCTCCCAAACTTCAACAGGCAGTTTTACACGCTCAGTTTTACCGCTTTTTAATTTGATCTCCAGAATCACCGGCATGACCATTTTCTCGAGGTTATCGAGTGTGATCAATGCCCCTTTGGTAGAATCGTTGCCAACATATTTCACATCACGAACGGCAACATCCAAACGCCAGGTATTAGCAAACCATCCTCTCCAGAACCATTGCAGGCTTTCGCCGGCTACATTCTCGATAGTACGGAAGAAATCATCCGGTGTTGGATGTTTGAATGCCCAACGTTTGATATAGGTTTGAAAAGCACGGTCAAAACGTTCCGGCCCAAGTATCTGATCGCGAAGCAGATTAAGTCCTGCACCAGGTTTGCTATATAACAAAGTACCGTTATTTCTTTCTTTCAGGTTATCCGGGCCATTGCTCAGAATAGGTTCCAGCGTAGGCATAGTGAATGCATTACCGGTAGCATGCATATCCGTTGACCTTGTGGGTTTAAATTCACCATTATTGAAATTGGCAGTCGATAAACCATTTATGAAAGTATTGAACCCTTCATCCATCCAACCATACAAACGCTCGTTGGAACCCACGATCATTGGGAACCAGGTATGACCAAATTCATGATCATGTACACCCCATAAACCACGGCCACTGCTTCTTGCACCACAGAATACGATTCCGGGATATTCCATACCACCGGGTGTTCCGGCTACTGCCGTTGCTGCAGGATAAGGATATTCAAACCATTTGTTGGAATTATACTCCAACGATTTTTTTACAAACTCAGTAGAACGTCTCCAGCCATTTCCATTGGAAAGGGTATCACTTTCTACCGGATAAGCAGAGATCGCAATCGATTTCTTTCCACTCGGCATGATCATCTTTGCCGCATCGATCACAAAAGCAGAAGACGCTGCCCATGATGCATCACGTGCATTCTTTAGTTTGAAATGCCAGGTTAAGGTAGCTTTTCCCAATGGTCGTGAAGCAGGATCTGTTACTTCTTCTTTTGATCGGATCACAACTGTTTTCTCACTCTGTACAGCCTGAGCCCAGCGTTTTTGCTGTTCTGGAGTATATACTTCCTGGGGATTTACCAGTTCTCCTGAACAAACTACAATATCATTTGCCTGGGCAGTGATCTTGATATCAAAATCACCATACTCCAGGTAAAACTCTCCGGGGCCGGTATATGGCAATGTATTCCATCCGCTCACATCATCAAACACACACATACGTGGATACCACTGAGCCACTGTAAAGATCTTTCCGTTCTTGGTTTTCAGGATCCCCATTCTGTCTGAACCATAATCTGGTGATATAAAAGCGTATTCGATTTTTAATTTCACACTGGCACCGTTTGCGCCAAGTTCTTTGGGAAGAAAAACCTGCATACGGGTATCTTCTATCATGAACTTTACATCGGTTGCAGTATTGGGAGCTGTGGCACTCACGATCTTTACAGATTTGATCTTGTAACCTGCATCAAATACCTGTCCCCTGCCACCATTGCGGCTTCCGCCGGTTGGAACGATCGACGTACCGCGTGAATCCTGTTTGAAGAGATTCTGATCAAGCTGCATCCACACAAAATCCATTTTTAAGGGACTGTTATTGGTATAGGTAACGATCTCAGAAGCGCTGATCTCATTGGTCTCATCATTCAATTTGGCATCCAGCTGGTAATCGGCGCGGTTCTGCCAGTATTTTGGTCCGGGTTCTCCGCTTGCTGCCCTGTATTCCGTTCCGTTCTTGGTATAAAAGAATGGCGCAAAGGTTTCGCTGTAACTGTATTTGGTTGCCGGCGCATTGGGATCGGGTTGATCTGTGGGCCTTCCGCCACGTCCCTGTTGCCTGTTTGCTTGTGCATTTGCACCTGCAACTGGTGGTGTAGTGGTTTGTGCTTGTGTAACATGGATCACTGCGAAGAGTGAACATGCTGCAAGAAGAGGTAATTTCATTGCAAAGAGTTTTGATGGAGAAAGCGCAATATTACACTATTAAAAGACTGGCCGGCTTTTGTAAACAGGCAGTATTAACTGAATATGATGCAAATTCGGTAAATAAGGTTTTGGCTCGGTAAAATGGATAATTGTGCCGAAAACTGAATAAAAACTTGACACAGTAATCCTTTTGCTAATCCGGTAGATTCTTTAAAAAGAATTCACGGATATTGCCACCCATTATTTTTTCAATTTCTGAACGGGTAAAATTAAGTTTCAATAATTCTGTAACGATCAATGGTGCGCCGGTTACATCAAAGTGCATTTCAAATGCACCATCCCAGTCAGAACCCAATGCGACCTTATCAACGCCAATTTTCTCGGCAACATACTTGATGGTTTTGGCGGTTGCAGCTGCGTCTTTACCGCAAACCGCAGTTTCCCACAGACCAATGCCTACCAGGCCGTTTCGCTTTCCAATTTCCAGCAAATTTTCATCAGACATATTACGCTGGTTATCACAAACCCCTTTTACACCTGTATGTGATACCAGTAAAGGACCGGTATGGTATTTGAAAACATCTTGGATAGTTTGCTGAGAACAATGTGCCAGATCGATGGTGATATGCAGGCTGTCCATTTTTTTGATCAGTTGTATTCCTTTTTCCGTTAATCCGGTTTTGTTCATGCCATGTGCTGAGCCTGCCCATTCATTATCGAAAAAATGTGCCAGCCCTATATAACGTACACCGGCTTTGGATAATTCATCGAGGTTGGCCAGATCATTCTCTAAGGGTTGTGCACCCTCCAGTCCAAGCATGCCGGATGTTAGTTGATGGTTCTTTTCTCTGTCTGTGATAAATTGCTGCAATTCTTTTTTGGTCGTGATCACCCGGAATTGCCCATTGGATTGTTCGGCAAATTTATGCAGACTGTTACATTGCCGTAAAGCCCTTGCTTTGATACTGAACCAGGTATTGAAGGTTTGCAACTGCATAAAATTAAGCAGGCCGATCTGATCAGAATTGCTGGGATTCTTTTCAATATTGATCCCGAAAGGCACTTTACTTACGATGCTGAATACCTGGAAGGCAAAATTGGCTTTTTGCATCCTGGGTAAGTCTACATGACCGTAATCATGTTCCTTTAATAGATTTCTGTCCCACAATAAAGCATCACAATGCAGATCGCCGATAAAAGAAATCGAATCATACCACGATACTTTAGCAAACGGGCCTTTTACTGTGGATTTATTTTTTGAACGATCTATGAATTTGGGGCCAAAAGCGAAGAAGACAATTGCAGCAATAAAGATCACAAAAAGAAAGATGCGGAAAAAAGGTCTCATTACGGGTTGTTTAGGGGTAACCTAAAGTAATGAAAAAAAGATTAGGAGGCTTCCTGTGTTTCGGTATTTGATTTATTTTTAATAATCATGGATGGGAATGGATGCGGATAGTGCGCATCCATTACCTGGGCTGGTAATGATCTCAAATTTTCCATGATAAAGCGCTACCCTTCTTTGGATATTGGCTAAACCGATACCCTCGCTATGTATATGCTGATCGAATCCTTTTCCATTATCTGCAATACGTATATTTAAAATATGATTTTGAATATCAGCTTTGATCTCTATTCTGGTAGCTTCTGCATATTTCATGATATTTCTTAATTGTTCCTGAAATATCCGGTAAATATTCTGTTGCAGATCCAGTCCAAAGTTGTTATCAATAAAGGTTTTATTGAAGTCAAGTTTCACTTCACATTCCTTTTCAATTTGAAATGTGTTTAACATTCGATTGATCGCTTCAGCCAGTGAGGAGTCTTTCAGAAAAGCCGGTGCCAGGTGATGGGATAAGTTCCTTACTTCATCAGATGCCAGTTTGATCTCTTCCACGCATTGGTTATAATATTTCATTCGCGTTTCCGGAATTGAGGATCTTAACATGCTCAAGCTCATATGACTAGCTGCCAGTAACTGGCAAACATTGTCATGAAGCTCTCCCCCTATTTCATAACGTTCGTCTTCCTGTGCTTTAATTATCGCTTTGGATATTTTATCTTCAAATTGTTTCTTTTCTGTGATATCAATAATAATGGCCGATTGCAATGTTTTATCATTAATAATGATCGAACTGTTATAAATCTCCACATCAATCAGTTCGCCGGATCTTTTGTGGTGCTGTGCAAAAAAAGAAAATTCTTCTTTTGCATAAGTTGACAGATTCTTTTGAACAGTATTCAAATGCGAGGGGCGGTCATCTGTGATAATATCAAATATGGTCATTTTACAAAACTCAGCTTCAGTATATTGATACAATGCTACGGCAGCTTTGTTTACATGTATAAAAAGGAAAGTTTGCGGGTCATACAATAACATAGCCTGCAGACTCAGATTGAAAAGGTCACTATATCTTTTTTCGGACCGTTCAATTTTTGCATTGAATTTTTGTAATAGTTCTTCCGATCTTACAAATTCGGTGATATCCTCTATCATGCAGATATATTGCGGATGAATGATATCATAATTGGGTAAATTAGCAATGGTCAAATTGATCCGACGGATCGTTTTGTCTGGCCTCACATAACGTTTTCTCATGTGAAAGCCTTCTGTTTTTCCTGCTTTCATTAAGGCCAGGTGTTTGCTTTCTTCCCCTATGTCATCCATATACGTGTTCTCAAGCCAGTTGATGCTGTAAAAATTCTCTGAGGTTCTTCCGGTGATGGTAGTGAAAAATGGATTGACTTCATACATGTGACCGGAATTCGCGTCAATCAGTGCAATGCCTATAGGCGAGTTGATGAATATACTTTTCCAGCGGAGATTGCTTTTCGCAAGTATCTCATCATTTTTTTTGCGTATGCTGATATCTCTGCAAACTACATAAGCCCCATTAAAACTTCCATTTTTTTTGTAAAAGAAATGGGCATTGTCTTCCCGCCAGATATAGCCCCCGCCATTTTGTTTGATCCGGTAACTGTAAAGAAGTTCAGCCCCTTTTATATCGATCGCTTTCGAAACACTGTTGAAAACCCTTTGACGGTCATCCGGATGGATCATTTGAAATATATTTTCAGATGTCCTGTCAAAAAAATCAACTTCACTAATTCCTAACTGTTCTTTATAAGAAATGGATGCAAATTCGATCTGTCTCTTATCATTAAAGATCACAATACCATCTGAAGAATTTTTTGCAAAAAAGCGAAACCTGTCTTCACTCTTTTTCAGTGCATCCCTTAATTTGTTTTTTTCATGATCTGACTTACAACTCTTTATTATTTTTTGTGCATCAAAAAGTTGATTGCACAGTAAATTATTCGCTTTTTGGAGCGCGGCTAATTTTTCGGAGTCAATAATCGGATCAATTGTCATGAATACTGGCTCTTAAAAGGGAAATGAAGTACCTCTTGCAGGTTTCGTCCGTATATGTGGTAGTAAGAGAAAGTGCAGACTCGACATTTTTCTAAGTAACTGTAATGTAGGCCACTTTGGAATGGCTTTATATGACATTCGTCATATAAAAGTCTTATGCGCGTTGTTTAACCTTTTTGAACCTGTTCCGGTTAAACTGAATTACAAATTGTTGATTAAGATGCTACTAACAACAGTTATGGCCATTCTGCATAGGCGGACAAACTACGGTTCCATAACTGCAAAACACACAACAATCGCCTTGTTTGGGTTGTATTCTGGCATGACAGGCAGAACAGGTATAAAAATATTGACATGCATTGGTTGGCATCAATTCTTTGCTTGTTTTACCACATTGTGGGCAGGTAATCACAGATTCAAGGATGATGCCTGCATGATCTTGCTTTTTATTTCGCAAAAAGTTATAAAGGGTAGCCAAAAACACAAATGTCATTCCTGTATACATCAGGTATATCCAGTAATCGGCATCTATTAGATAATAACTGTAAAATACCAGAATGGTTCCGGCTAATCCGGCCAAAAGTGGATAGAGGTTTTTCCGTCTTTGATAGGTAATGAATAGGCCGATCAAAGAAATTAACAGGAAACCCTGGAACAAATACATGGTCCAGCCCCCGAATAATTCAAAACTGCCATACCCAAGCGCAGTTAAACCGATCCCGAATAAAGGAAAACAGCAGGGAGAGAAGATGGCTGTGAGCATAAAGCCTATACTTCCGATCCTGTCTAGTTTCCAGATTTTCATCTAACTAAAGTAAGTATTAAATAGGTTGATCGGAACTGTAGCTCATACACGGTTGACTATTTACCGGTAAGTTGTTATCTTAAAGGCTGGTTATTTTTGTCTAAATAAAATATGCTTTGCCATGCCGATAAAGCCTTTGCTGTTTGTTTGCCTGTTTACTCTAACACAAACCATAGCGCAAACACAGACTATTCAAGACAGGCTCTCCCCTGCCCAATCTGCCAAAATGGGTGGATTTACAGCTGAAAAACTGGAAGCCTCCTATCAGAATCGCATTCTCGCCCAGGATGTGAATCGCCTGATCGCTCCTTTTATTAATCGTACGGAAACCAGTTGCTGGCAATCGGAGTTTTGGGGTAAATGGTTTACTTCGGCCGTACTTGCATATCGGTATCGGCCCGACCCAAAACTGAAATCAGCATTGGATAAGGCTGTTGCCGGTTTATTACAAACGCAAACTCCTGATGGTTATATCGGCAATTATGCAGATGCCAGTCACTTACAGGCATGGGATATCTGGGGAAGAAAATACTGTATGCTGGGATTGATTGCCTACTATGATATTACCGGTGATACCAAAAGCCTCGATGGTGCAAAAAAAGTTGCCGATCATCTGATGAAGGAGCTTCAGGTAAAAGAAGTTAAAATAGTTAAAATGGGTAACCATCGCGGAATGGCTGCCAGCTCTGTTTTGGAGCCGATCACCTTATTATACAATCGTTCAAAAGATCTCCGCTATCTCAATTTTGCCAAAGAGATCGTAAAAGAATGGGAAACACCCGATGGGCCACAATTATTATCCAAATCGGGAATGGATGTAGCCAAACGTTTTCCAAAACCCAAAAGTTGGTTTGGATGGGAACAGGGACAAAAAGCGTATGAGATGATGTCTTGTTATGAAGGCTTGCTGGAGTTATATCGTATCACAGGAATTACAGCTTACAAAGAAGCCGTAGAGCAAACATGGAATAATATCAATGAGAAAGAGATCAATATTGCCGGATCAGGTTCGGCCATTGAATGTTGGTTTGGCGGTAAACAATTGCAAACCATGCCCATTGAGCATTACCAGGAAACCTGTGTTACGGCAACCTGGATAAAACTGAGCCAGCAACTGCTCAGACTCACCGGTGATGCCAAATATGCAGATGCGATTGAGCAGACCTATTACAATGCTTTGTTAGCCTCTATGAAACAGGATGGTTCTGATTGGGCCAAGTACTCTCCGTTGGCCGGTATACGATTAGAAGGTGATCAGCAATGCAGCATGGGATTGAATTGTTGTGTGGCAAGCGGACCAAGGGGTTTATTTACCTTACCGCTTACTGCTGTAATGAGTGAGAAAGACGGGCTGCGTGTTAACTTTTTTGCGGAAGGAAAATATTTATTACAAACGCCGGCTCAGCAAACTGCCACCATCAGTCAGCAAACCGATTATCCCGTAACCGGTAATATCGGGTTAAAAGTATCGATCCCTAAAAATGAAACATTTACCATGAGTCTGCGCATTCCGGCCTGGAGTCAGCGGTCTTTAGTGAGTGTTAATGGTGAAGCCGTTACGGGAATTATTGCGGGAAAATATATAGAGATCAAACGCGAATGGAAACCGGATGATCTGATCATTGTTTCATTGGATATGCGCGGACGCATTGTGCATCTTGGTGAACTTCCGGAGCATACAGCTATTGTTCGTGGCCCGATTGTATTGGCAAGGGATGTAAGACTGAGCGGACTGGGTGTAGATGAAGCGGCGATGCCCGTGGCCAATAAAGAAGGATATATTGAACTTGAACCAACCGGCAAACAAACCAAAGGCATTTGGATGCAGTTTACTGCCCCCTTCCTCATCGAATCGCATAAGGAAGCCCCTGCGGCACCTGTTCCATTAGTGCTCTGCGATTATGCTTCTGCCGGGAATACCTTTGATGAAAATTCTCATTTTCGTGTATGGCTTCCGCAATTATACGATGTGGCGAAACACAAATAAGTACGTTAGCCGTTAGGTTGATTATGTCGTTTTTGCCCCTTGGGATTGACACAATACACCCTTTAACGTATCAAAACGGATTACTACTTTAGTATTCTAAAAAAAGGAAAATGAAACCACCACCTAAATCCATTGATCATTACCTGGTTGATCAAACAGAAGAGGTCAGGGTTGCCCTGGAAAAACTAAGGCATACCATTCTCTCAACGGCTCCCGGTGCTGTGGAAGTGATCAGCTACGGAATGCCTGCTTTTAAATTAAACGGGTATATGCTTGTGGGATTTGCTGCATTCAAAAAACATTGTTCGCTGTTTCCCTGGAACAGTCACACGGTTGAAGAGTTTAAAGTAGAACTGAAAAATTATATCACTTCAAAAGGAACCATACAATTTACCCTTGAAAAACCTTTGCCAGTTACATTGGTTAAGAAAATAGTGAAAGCCAGGATCCGTGATCTGAAAGAGAAAGCCAAGGCTAAACCGGCTTCTAAAAAATAAGCGATTCTTATAAAATCAGTATTATGCAAAAGATCATCACATTTTTATGGTTTAACGACCAGGCTGAAGAAGCTACTAATTTTTATGTTTCACTTTTTAAGAATTCAAAAGTGAACAGTATTAATCGAATGGGTAAAGACGGGCCGGTGTTTTCTACTTCCTTTGAATTGGAGGGACAGACTTTTTATGGATTGAATGGCGGACCTACATATACATTTACACCGGCTATCTCTTTATTTGTGAACTGCTATTCACAGGAGGAAGTTGACACACTCTGGGAAAAATTATGTAAAGGCGGAAAAGAAAGCAGGTGTGGATGGCTCACAGATAAATTTGGTTTATCATGGCAGATCATTCCATCCAGGTTAGGTGAATTATTGAATGATAAAGATCCGGCTGTATCGCATAAAGCTATGCAGGCCATGTTACAAATGGGCAAGATAGTGATCAAAGATCTGGAGTAAAGTGGAAAGAAGTATTCATATATAAAATGGGCATATAGTTTTTACTATATGCCCATTTTATGTATTCTATTCGTATATTCATTTCAACGAACACCCCAATTACTAACTGCCAATTCCTGTTCATGAAACGATTGCTCTCGCTCGATTTTATGCGTGGTTTTATTATGGTGTTGCTGGCCCTTGAAAGTACAGGCTTCTTTGACCATCTTATCAATGCCACAGAAGGAAACTCACTGAATATTCTTTTAAATCAATTCACACATCACCCATGGAACGGTCTTCGTTTCTGGGATCTGATACAGCCCGGATTTATGTATATGGCCGGTGCTGCAATGGCCTATTCATTGCACAAACAAAAGGAACATGGGTTTAGCTGGAACCAATCTTTCCGGAAAATTCTGAAACGTTGCGGCTGGCTGTTTTTCTGGGGAGTATTGGATTATGCCGTCAGAAAGGATGGATTGTCTTTTGAACTATGGGATGTTTTAACACAACTCTCTTTTACCACACTGGTGGCATTTCTGATCTTTCAATGGAGCGCTACAGCTCAGATCGTATTTTGTGTGGGACTATTATTGCTTACAGAAGTGTTATATCGGTTCACCCAAATACCGGGCTTTGATCAGCCCTTTACCAATCAGCAAAACTTTGGAAATTATGTAGATCTGTTGCTTATGCACAAGATCAATCATGGTGGATGGGTAACCATCAATTGTATACCAACGGCTGTTCATACAATTGCTGGAGCCCTCACGGGGAGGCTGTTTTTGCAGATGGGTAAAAAAATCCAGCCCCTTTTATTATGGGCTGCTGTCTGTTTGTTACTGGGATATGGCCTGGATCTTACTGGCATCACCCCTATCATCAAACGGATCGCAAGCAGTTCTTTTACGTTAGCCTCATTAGGTTGGTGTTTACTCGGTTTGAGCTTCTGTTACTGGTGGATAGATATACTCGATCACCGCAAATACCTGAAGTTCTTTACCATTGTTGGTATGAACTCGCTGTTTATCTATTTATTTTTCGAGATCGTTGCTCACAGATGGTTCAATGGCTATATCAGTGCGATAAGTAATGGGTTATTAAGTTTTATCAATACGCCAGAGTTGCTGAGCAACACGATCTCATCATTATGCATATTTGGATTGGAATGGGTTCTTTGCTATTTTCTTTATAAGAAAAAGATCTTCTTTAAAATTTAACTGTGTATAAAACAGAACCAACTAACTTCTTTGCGAACCCTTGTTTCATTGCGTCTTTGCGGTAAAACCTTCTTAACCGCAAAGACGCAATGGCGCTAAGGAACGCTGGAATTTATTTGGAAGTAACTTTCTTGAAATCAAGGTCATGAAAATCGAAACTGAAATCTGTTAAAGGTGAAATGGCTTTCATCTTCAGTCCAGCCGCTTTTCCTTCAGCATCCAGACTAAACATCAGATAAGCATCGGCATCCATACTCCTGTCATCCCATTTTACAATAAAAGTGCTGCCCTTATAAGCACTTACCTCACCGGTTAGTTTGGGCGAACGTTTGGAATCAAATCTTGTCTTTCCATTTTTTACAGCGATGGTAATTTCTCCAAACCACTGATCTGTATAAGTTCCGGTATAAAGATCAATGCCAGCAGCACTTGTATTCTTTTTTTGCTGTTCTTCAATTTCCTTCGAAATACCATCTGTTATCTTCTTCGCGGTTGCTTCACCGGCAGCTACCCTGTCGTGCAGCAGTTTTACCCAATCCATTCCGGTGATACCGAGGTAACTATCCTTGATGGTGTTGGTAATAGCCACAAAAGCAGCTCCAACCTGCTGGTTGGTCAATACGATAATACCCAGGTTCAATTCGGGGAACATGGTCTCCTGTGTAACAATGCCGGCCAGTCCACCGGTATGGGTTACCTGTTTATATCCTTTCACATCACTCAATCCAAATCCTAACCCATAAGAAGAAAAATGTGTTTGATAAGGTGCCGTGGTATTCACGGGTATGATGGTTTGTGGCGTCCAAAGTTCGTTATGTACCTGTGGACTGAACAATGTTTTCGAAAGATTATCACCGTATTTTCCTTTATTCATCAACAGGATCAACCATTTGCTGAAGTCGGTAAGATTTGTCCAGATTCCACCTGCTGCGTTTGCCGTTTCACTCCAGTCAATATCAATTGCCTGAACTTTTCCATTCACAGGTGCATGGGGAACAATAGAGTTGGCCCTGCTTTTCAGCCTGTTCAATGAAGCGGCACTGGTATTCATCTGTAATGGCTGCATGATGCGCTTCTCAATAAAATCTTCCCAGCTAATGCCCGATACCTTTGCTACGATCTCTCCTGCAACAATATACAACAGGTTATCATAATCATATTTGGTTCTGAAACCTGAAACCTGTTTCAGGTAACGCAGGTTATGGATGATATCTTTTTTGGTAAAATCGCTTTTGTCAGGAAACATCATCAGATCGCCTGCACCTAATCCCATTCCGCTTCTATGGGTTAACAGGTCTCTTATGGTAAACTCATCTGTTACATACGGGTTATAGAGTTTGAATTCAGGGATATAGTCTGTCACTTTATCATCCCATTTTATTTTCCCCTCGTCCACCAGCATACCCAAGGCTGAAGCAGTAAATGCCTTACTGTTCGAAGCCACACCAAACAAGGTGTTCTCATCCACTTTCTCCATGGTCTTCATTGATCGAACCCCATATCCTTTGGCATGAATTACTTTACCATCTTTGATCACCGCTACGGCAATACCTGGCACATCAAATGTTTTCAGGGTTAGCTCTGTCAAGGAATCGATCTGTTTAGATGTGATCTGCGCTCCCACTTGATCAAAAGAGAAAATGATCAATACAATAAGAGCAAAAAGGATTTTTTTCATAACTAAGGTTTTGGTAAGATGAAAATAGCGATAAAACACTGAATTCAATACCTCTCTGCGGACAGCTCCGCAACTCCGCCTCTCTGCGGTGAATACCTCCCATAATTCACCGCAGAGTGGCAGAGAAGCTGAGGTTTCGCAGAGATTAAATCAAGGCCTCCTTATTAGGCATAACAGCTTATTTTTGAAGATGCAAAAGCGGGTAATCATTATTAAACTCGGTACCGCGGTTATTACCGGAAATAATGGTCGGATAAGCCGTGCCATTATCAAAAAAGTAGCAGCCGGTATCGCTGCCCTCTCCAGAGACCATCATGTGGTATTGGTTTCCAGCGGTGCTGTGGGTAGCGGAAAATCGTTCATCAAAAATTATAAGGGAACCCTTACAGAACGAAAAGCGGCAGCAGCTATTGGTAATCCCTTACTCATCCGTTTGTATCAGCAATATTTTGCAACTTATCATATTCCGGTAGCACAGGCACTTTGCGAAAGGCACCATTTTTCCAACCGTTCCCAGTTTCTTCAATTGAAAGATACTTTTCAGGCGTTCTGGGATAATGGTATCCTGCCTGTTGTAAATGAGAACGACCTGGTAAGTAATGTAGAATTGAAATTCTCAGATAACGACGAACTCGCCACCCTGCTGGCCATCGGTTTTGAAGCTGAAGCATTATTGATCTGTACCTCTGTAGGTGGATTTCTCAATGATGGGAAACAGATCATACCCGTAGTAGAAAAGATCGATCAAGCCATAATGGGGTTTGTAAAAACAGATAAAAGCAGCCTGGGTTTGGGTGGCATGCTCTCAAAACTTACATTCACGAAACTGGCCACTTCGCTGGGTATAAAAGTGGTGATCTGTGGATTGAAAGACGATTCTCCTTTTGCAGCAGCACTGAATGGTAACACAGGCACCCGTTTTTTACCACAGGTGTCTAATCTCAAAGCAAGACAAAAATGGCTGGCAAGCGGCTCCATCACTATTGGAACCATTATAGTAGACAAAGGTGCGGCCAAAGCCCTCACACAAAGAAAAAGCCTGCTTACAGTGGGTATTGTAAAACTATCTGGAAAATTCAGTGCTGGAGAAATTGTGCAATTGACGAATGAAGAGAATGAGATCCTGGGTGTGGCAAAAGTGAAATTGGCAGCAGCCGATATTTCAAAAAATCTCTCTGTAAAAAATGTGATAGCTGCACATGCCGATGATATCGTAGTATTTTAAAGTAACATCATGAAAACCGTTGAAAGGCAGATCATACAAACGTACGAAGCCGCAGTATCTCTGCGCAAGCTGAAAGATGCCCCAATCAAAAAAGCATTACGGGCATTGGCAAATAGTCTGGAAGCAAATGAAAAGACGATCCTGGCTGCCAATAAAAAAGACCTTGCGAAATATGATGCAGAAAATCCCCGTATCGACCGTTTGTTGTTGAATACAGAACGAATAGTCAATATCGCCAACAGCATCCGTAACATTAGTAAATTACCCAATCCCGCAGGTAAACAACTCGAACATAAAACAATGCCTAATGGGTTATTTCTGGAAAAAATTGCAGTACCCCTGGGTGTAGTTGGTGCCATATATGAATCAAGACCCAATGTAACCTTTGATATTGCAGCCCTGTGTTTGCGCAGCCAGAATGCCTGTGTATTAAAAGGCAGCAGTGAAGCGGAACATACCAATAAAGCTGCCGTGGCATTGATCCATAAAGTGTTGATAGAACATGGGATCAACCCCGATTGTGTAACCCTGCTTCCTTCAAACCGTGAAACGGTAGATGTGTTATTCAATGCCACAAAATACATTGATGTATTGATCCCTCGTGGCTCCGATAACCTGATCCAATATGTACGCAATAACAGCCGTGTTCCTGTAATTGAAACCGGAGCCGGTGTTTGTCATGTATATGTTGAAAAACAGGCGGATATAACCAAAGCTGTATCCATTGTTGTAAATGCGAAAGTAAGCAGGCCCTCGGTCTGCAATGCCATGGATACGGTATTGGTTGATGAAAAAATTGCCAAAGACTTTCTCTTTCGTTTACAAACTGCATTTTCTGAACATGCAGTTGAAATATTTGCCGATCAGAAAGCCATGCATTTATTAAAAGGGTATCCCTATCTTAAAAAAGCCACAGCTTCCGAATTTGGCCGAGAATTTCTCAGCCTGAAATGTGCCGTAAAAGTGGTAAAAGACATCAATGAGGCGCTCGCACATATCCGTACCTATTCCACCAAACATTCGGAAGCGATCATTTCTGAAAATAAGCAACAATGCGAACGTTTTTTACAGGAAGTGGATGCGGCCGCGGTCTATGCCAACGCTTCTACCCGTTTCACCGATGGTGAACAGTTTGGATTAGGCGCAGAAATTGGCATCTCTACACAAAAACTACATGCCCGTGGCCCGTTTGCTTTGGAAAAACTGGTTACAGAAAAATGGGTGGTACGGGGTAATGGACAGGTTCGAAATTGAAACCCTTTTTTGAAATAGGATGATACCTCTTCCTGATTGTGATCAGTTATTCAGAACACATATCATATAAAAAGCTTACGAAAATCATTTTTTAAATAACGGGCAGTAGGCATTTTTGCACTAAATATTGAAGCATGACAGTAACACCTACATACGTTTCCGCAGAAGAAGCATTGAGTATGATTCAGAGCAACCAACGCCTGTTTATACATGGCAGTGCCTGTACCCCACTCTACCTGATGCGTAAACTGGCTGAGCAGTCCAACCGGTTGAGAGATGTAGAATTGACATTTATTACCGTACTCGGCGACCTTGAAGTTCAAAAGCCTCAATATGCGGATAGTTTTCATATCAATTGCATGTTTGTTTCTGCCCCTGTTAGAGAAGCTGTTGCAGAAGGCCGGGCAGATTTTATTCCGGTTTTTTTGAGTGATATACCTGATCTGTTCAATAAAAAGATCCTTCCTATCGATGTAGCCCTGGTTCATGTTTCTCCACCGGATGTGCATGGCTACTGCTCACTGGGTATATCCGTGGATATTGCCCGTTCTGCAGTGAACACAGCAAAATTTGTGATCGCTCAGGTAAACCCTAAAATGCCCCGTACACATGGTGATGGACAGATCCATATTTCCCGGTTTACCCATATGGTATACCATGATGAAGATCTGCCGGAAGTAAATTATGCGCAGAATACCACCGAATGTGAGATCGCTATTGGTAAACATATAGCCGGGCTGATAGAGAACGGCAGCACTTTACAAATGGGTATCGGAACCATTCCGGATGCAGTATTACGTTCACTCACCAACCATAAAGACCTGGGTATACATACCGAAATGTTGAGTGATGGTGTTATCGATCTGTTCGAATCCGGTGTGATCAATAACCGAAAGAAAAAGATCCACCCAAACAAAGCCGTTACCGGTTTTGCCATTGGAAGCAGAAGATTATATGATTATGTAGATGATAACCCGGCAATCGCTTTCCTGGATATTGATTATGTGAACGATCCGCATGTGATCCGCAGAAACCCGAATGTAGTGGCTATTAACAGTGCTATTGAAGTGGATCTTACCGGACAGGTTTGTTCAGACAGTATTGGAGCCTTACAATTTAGTGGTATTGGTGGCCAGATGGATTTTATGCGTGGAGCCGCATTAAGTGAAGGGGGTAAACCGATCATAGCCCTCACCAGCAGAACACATAAAGGAATCCCACGCATTGTTCCGCATTTAAAAGATTTTGCCGGTGTAGTTACTACCCGTGGTCATATTCACTATGTAGTTACTGAATATGGTGTAGCTTATCTATATGGTAAGAATTTACGCCAGCGAGCCAAATCACTCATAGATATTTCACACCCCGACGACAGAGAAGATCTGATCAAAGCCTGTTACGAAAGGTTTAAAATTTTTCTTTAGTGAATGGTGATTGCCAGTAGTAAGTAATGTATGTTTCCTCACAACTGACTACTCACTACTCACACCTTCTACATATATTTCTTCTGCAGATTAAACAACACACTCCTGTCCACATCATTGATGCGTTTCGTTGTATCCTGCAAAAAATGGCGTTTGAAAGAACGGATAGCAGCGGTAGTATCTTTTACATCATAGCCTACGATCCGTAAAGCCTGGATATGATTAAATCCCAAAGGCACTTCCAGTCTCTCTTCATCAAACCACAATCCAAAACCCTTCTCAGCCAATAATTTCCAGGGGAAACGGTAATTGGGATCGTTCTTACGCGTAGGTGCTATATCTCCATGCCCAATAAAATTGGCCGTTGGTATGGAATAATCTTTTTTCAGTTTGGCCAGCAAACTGATCAGGCTGTTGATCTGTAAACTGTCGAATGGCTCAAAACCTGTATTATCCAGTTCAATACCAATGGATGAAGAATTGATATCGATCAGGTTACCCCAACGGCTTACTCCCGCATGCTGGGCACGCAGGTAATCATTGAGCATATGATGTACTGTACCATCCTTACAGATCACATAATGCGCACTAACAGCAGATTTGGGAGTAGTGAATGTTTTCAATGTCTGCTCGCATGAATTCTGTGCCGTATGGTGAATGATCACAAAATTTGGCTTACGGATCCCGAAATTGGTAGTGCCTACCCAGTTGGAGGGTAATTTGATCGTATCATTCAAAGGATCCACCGGCTCAAGCAGGATCTGCTTAGTCAACTCTTTGGATTGTTTGCGATATGCTTTATTAGTGTCGCGATATGGCTTCGGACTGCAGGCATCAATAATGATCAATACTGCCAATAACAGGAATAAAAATGATACTTGCTTCATGATAGATGTTCGGCTTAAGTTAAACATTGTTTGTGGTATGTAATTTCTTCTGGATCCGCTTATTTAAAAAATATAACATAACCGTGGCTACCAGCATTGAACATAATACCACATATCCCAGTGTATCATAACGTTCCAGTTTTCCGGAAGGAGTCTGCACAACAATTAATCCTGCAATTATAGAAGCCACACCACCGGAGATCTGTTGTGTGGATGAATTGATACTCATAAACGCTCCCCTGTCTTTCGCATCTGGAACAGCGGTTAATAAGGCCGATGACGAGATCATTCTGCCCGATAACCCCACAAACAATATCACATTCAAAAGTATCAGCTGCCATAAGGGAGTAACACCTAAATGTGTGTAGATGCCAACCATGGCCATCGCTATAACAGTTCCCACGCAAAAAATATTGAACTTCCCGATTCTGTCGCTCAGCTTACCCAATAAAGGGCCAAATACTATAGAAGCCGCCCCGGTGATCAGGTAAACGATGGGTAACTGATCCAGCGTAATACCTAAGTTATGGATGCTGTAGGCACTGCCAAATGGCATCAGCATAAAACCACCGGTTGCCAGTAAAGTTGTTGCAAAGAAGGCTTTGGCATAATCGGGCCTTGAGATCGTTGTCCATAAATGATGAAAGGCATTGGTATCGATCTTTAAGTGCAGGTGCTTGTCTACCGGTTTTAGTTTGATAAACATTACAACCCCCATGATCGAACCTGCCCCGGCGATCATCCAGAAGGGAGCATGCCATCCAAACTTGTTGGCCAAAAGTAAACCAATGGGTAATCCTAACACCTGACTGGCAGCAAACGACATCTGTACAAAACCCATTACCCTGCCACGAACTTCAATCTTAAACAGATCGGTAATGATCGCAAAACTTACAGAACCGATCACGCCACCAAAAATACCGGTAATGATCCGGGCACCTAACAGCAAAGGATAACTCGGTGCAATGGCACATAAGATCGTTCCAACAATAAAACCGGTATAGAAAAATAATAATAGCTTCTTCCTGTCAAACTTATCTGCAAACCCGGCAGTAAGTAACCCTGCCCCACCTGCACTGAAAGCATATGCCGACACAACCAATCCGAATTGTGATGTGTTAACATGCAGTTTATCCATCAGGATGGCACCTAATGGTGATAACACCATAAAATCCAGGATCACAGTAAACTGCAAAAAAGATAAGATGGCGATCACAAATACCTGGTATGTTGTAAATATTTTTTCTTTGGGGGTAACCTGTTCACTCATAAACATCCGTAAATTAATGGTTAAAGATATTGATCGGGCTTCAAAAACTGCCCCCTATCTTTGAAACAAAGATTCAGAATATGTCACTCAACCTAGGCCGAACCCAATTTGGCGATATCGCTAATACAGGAAATGTATTAACCAAAGAACAGGCTGCAGAACTGTTTAACAGCTGGGTACTCAATCCCAAACTCAAAATACATATGCAACAGGTAGGTCACCTGATGAAATGCTGGGCAGCAGAAAAGGAATTACTTGATGAGGCCGGCCAGTGGAAATGGGAAATGGCCGGTCTGCTGCATGATGCCGACTGGGACCAATGGCCCGATCTGCATTGTAAAAAGATCATCGAAGAACTGGAACAAAGAAAGATTGACCCCGAGATCATCCGCGCCATCGCTTCTCATGGTCATATGCATTTTGGTGTGGAACCGGTAACCAATATGGATAAGATGTTGTATGCTTTTGATGAATTATCAGGCCTTATTCACGCTTACTCCCTTATGCGTCCCGGCGGATATGAAGGAATGGATTCCAAGGGCGTAAAAAAAAGATTGAAAGAAAAATCCTTCGCTGCCAATGTATCACGTGAAGATATTCAGGATGCCTGCAACCGTGCTAATATCCAGTTAGACGAACTCATTGCATTCATCATCCCAAGACAGGCAACGGTTACGGGATAAAATAGTGAGTGGTGAGTTTTGTAACTTACCATTCTTTCTGCTCACTACTGACTACTCACTACTCACCATGAAAACTGATTTTCTTTCCGCCAATTACTGGAACGACCGATACCTGCAAAACCAGGCCGGTTGGGATATCGGCTATGTTTCAACTCCTCTTAAAGAATATTTTGATCAGCTTACCGATAAAAATATCCGTATCCTGATACCCGGTGGCGGCAATAGTTATGAGGCCCTTTATTTATTGGAGAAAGGCTTTACCAATATTACAGTAGTTGATATTTCCGATGTGGTAATAGAACAGCTCAGGGCAAAAAATAAGAGCCCGTATCTGCATATCATTTGCTCCAACTTTTTTGCCTTAGAGGGTCAATACGACCTGATTATTGAACAGACTTTTTTTTGTGCACTGGACCCATTGCTTCGGGGAAAATATATACAGACTGTTAAAAGATTATTGACAGACAACGGAAAATTGGTGGGTTTGCTCTTTAACAGGGAGTTTGAATCGAATCCTCCCTTTGGTGGAAATACGGAAGAATTCAGGCAACTATTTTCAAACACAGTCCGTATATTGGTTTTGGATGCATGTTATAATTCAATTCCTGCCAGAGCCGGATCTGAATTGTTTCTGATTGCAAGTAAACAGGAAGACAGTACCGTGTAATTGTTGAATCATAAACCCACAAAAAAACAAAAGATGGAAAGAAGAGAATTCTTAGGAAGTTTAACCGGACCGGTAGCAGCAGTTTGTGCCGTATGTATGGGCGCCTGCAGTAAAAGTTCAGGTGGCAGCAGCAGTACACCAGCCCCGGTAGCCAACTTTACCATTGATTTGAATTCGAGCCTGTTAACTGTAGGCTCATCCATTGTTCAAGGGGGCGTTATCGTTGTAAGGCTTGCCAGTGGTAATACAAGTACCTCTTTTACCGCAGTTCAAGTGGCTTGCACCCATGAGGGAACCAGTATTAACTGGAACGCATCAAAGAATAATTTTCTTTGCCCTAATCATGGTTCAACGTTTTCTACTTCAGGCGCCGTAACATTGGGACCCGCTTCTTCAAATCTGAAAGTGTATAATGTAAATATCAGCGGCACTACGATGACCATTACCGGCTAACTATTTTAAACAAAGAACCTTTATACCAAAGGTTCCTGCTGACTCAGGCAATGAAAGCTGCCCAGTCCCCAGATAATATCGGTTGAATCAATGCCTATCGTTTCTCTTCCCGGGAAACAGGACGCAATGATCTGTAAAGCCTTCTCATCCTGCTTACAACGATAGGTAGGAACGATCACATGACCGTTACTGATATAAAAGTTGGCATAGGATCCGGGTAAGCGCTGGTCTTCATAAACAATCTCATCGGGCATCGGCAATTCTATGATGGTAAGCTGTTTGCCATTCAGCAAGCGCATGGCTTTTAATTGTTTCAGATTGGTTTGCAGTAAAGCGTAATTCTCGTCGTTTTTATTTTCCTCAACAACGGTGATCACCGTATCCTCATTTACAAATCGAACTGTATCATCAATATGGCCATCTGTGTCATCACCAATAATACCTTCATCTACCCATAATACCTGTTCAACTCCGTAATAGTTGGATAAATATGCTTCGATCTGTCCCTGGTTCAGATGCGGGTTCCGGTTCTCATTTAACAAACAGGCAGTGGAAGTGAGCAATGCTCCTTTCCCATTGAATTCAACAGAGCCTCCTTCCATCACAATACCGGGATGGTAAACAGGAATATTGAAATGCTTACCTATCAAGGTCGGTATCACATCATCCAGATCATAAGGGGGATATTTATTACCCCAGGCATTATAGTTCCAGTCTACAATTACTTTTTTAATGGCGGCATCCGGATTGATCAGAAATGCCGGACCATGGTCTCTGCACCAGGCATCATTTGTTGGATGCATAAAGAATTCCACCTGCTGCATATTTACTCCTGCAGCTTCTAAATGTTGAACAGCAAAAACTTTCATTGCTTCATTTGCCACATTGATCCTCACTTTCTCAGACAAGGCAAGGTATTTCACAAACAAACTGTAATTGGGATAGATCGAATCGATCTTGCCGGGCCAACTGGCTTCTTTATGTGGCCAGCTTAACCAGGTTGCTTCATGCTTGGCAAATTCGGCAGGGAAAAAATATCCTTGTTCTTTAGGGGTCCGAAAGTCGGAAAGACCGGAAGTCGGAAAGTTTTGGTCTGTTTTCAATGAGTTTCTTTTATTTCAATGATTGTCGTAATGAGTTAAGCATAACAAGGATCTCTTCACATTTGCTATAAATTATTTCAAAGTTCTCCTGAGAGATGATGTTCCTGCGCTTTGCGATAAAAATGCATCCTACAACCTCAATATTCGAACGTAAAGCGATTGTTAAGAAACGGGCAAATTCAGGGTTTGACTGGCCGGTAGAACCTTCCGCTATATTTAGCGATACAGATTCTGCTGCTCTTTTGATTTGAGAGGTAAGTACATACATCTCCTCTTTTGGAAAATCCTTAGTCACCTGACTTATCATTTCTGAGAGGTCTAAGGCTTTCTGCCAAGCAAGAAGTTTCTCAAATTTAAAAGCCATAATTCAATTCAGTTAAATCCCCAATACGATTAAAAAACTAAATTATCTTTCGGTCTTTCCGACTTCCTGACTTTCCGACTTCTCCTAGTCTTCGTCTATGAAGCGTTTAGTAATGGGTTGATAGGAATCAATTCTTCTATCTCTTAAAAAAGGCCAGTGTGTCCGGTAACTATCGGTTTTATTCGTATCAATATCAATTACTGCTATCTCTTCCTCTTCATGGGAAGCTTTATACAATAATGTTCCGAATGGATTGCTTACAAAAGAACCTCCCCAGAATTTCATCGCACCATTCTGTTCAAAACCAACACGGTTCACACTTACTACATGTACGCCGTTGGCAACCGCATGACTCCGCTGAATGGTTTGCCATGCATTGTATTGTTCCGTATTGGTGGCTTCATCCTGTGAAGTGGCCCACCCAATAGCGGTTGGGTAAAACAGGATCTCCGCTCCCATCAATGCCGTAATACGGGAAGCTTCCGGATACCATTGATCCCAGCAGATCAGTACACCGAGTTTTGCAAATTTGGTATTGAATACTTTATAGCCCAGATCGCCCGGTGTGAAATAAAATTTCTCGTAAAATGCAGGATCATCAGGTATATGCATCTTGCGGTACTTGCCCAGATAGGTTCCATCGGCATCCAGAACGGCTGTGGTA